>DASRPJ010000246.1:0-7069 GCA_035646435.1 Thermoanaerobaculia bacterium
GAATTACGTGAACCGCTTCTCGATCCAGGGGAGAAGCTACAAGGTCATTCCGCAGGTCAAGCGCGCCGAGCGCCTGACGCCCGACCAGCTCGAGGGGATCTACGTCACGGGGAAAGACGACAAGCTCGTGCCGCTCTCGACGTTCGCGACGCTCAAGACCTCGACCGAGCCGCGGGAGCTGAAGCGCTTCCAGCAGCTGAACGCCGTGCGCATCCAGGGCGTCATCCCGCCGGGCGTGTCGCTCGACGCGGCGCTCACGATGCTCGAGCAGGAGGCCGCGAAGATCCTCCCGAAGGGCTTCACCGTCGACTACGCGGGCGAGTCGCGCCAGCTGCGCACGGAAGGGAGCAAGTTCCTCGGGACGTTCCTTCTCTCCGGGATCCTCATCTACCTCGTCCTCGCCGCGCAATTCGAGAGCTTCCGCGACCCGTTCATCATCCTCGCGGGGTCCGTGCCGCTCGCGCTGTCCGGCGCGCTCCTCTTCCCGTTCCTCGGCACGACGACATTGAACATCTACAGCCAGATCGGTCTCATCACGCTCGTGGGGCTCGTCGCGAAGAACGGGATCCTGATCGTCGAGTTCGCCAACAAGCTCCAGGAGCAGGGGAAGAACAAGCTCGACGCCGTCATCGAGGCGGCCGAGACGCGGTTGCGCCCGATCCTCATGACGACCGTCGCGACTGTCGCGGGGCACTTCCCGCTCGTCTTCGCCAGCGGCCCGGGGGCCGGCGCGCGCAACTCGATCGGCATCACGCTCGTGTCCGGAATGATCATCGGATCGGTCTTCACGCTCTTCTTCGTGCCCGCCATCTACGTCCTCGTGGCGAAGGCGCGGACGAAGGTCGCGGCTACGGAGGCCGCTCCGCGGCGGGCCACGGAGCTCGTCGAGGCCGCGGGATGAGCGGAACTTACGGTCGGGGGCCCCTCCGGCCCGCCGTTTTGCCTAGAATCCGACTCGTGGAATCCCTCGAGGCCCCCCCGCGCCCGACCCGTCCGTCCCGAGAGGAGGGGCTCGGCCCGGCGCTCTCGGCGATCGCGCGGGCCGTGGCGGGGAGCCTCTCCTTGAAGGACGTCTTCTCGCGCGTGGCGGAGGCGGCGCGGCTCGCCCTTCCCTTCGACAGCATGGGCGTGAACGTCGCGGAGAATCCGGACCTCCCGCCGGACGAAGCAATTCCCGAGAACGAGTGGATCTCCGCCTACTCCGCGGTCGGAAAGGGGGGCGTGGAGGAGATCGGCCTGCGTTACCGGCGGTCGGACATCTCGCCCCGCCTCCGTCTCAAGGAGCCGGGAGAGGTCGCGCGGCACTCCGACGTCGCGGCAGAGCTCGATCCGTCCTTCGCCCTCGACCGCCGCACGATCGAGCTCGGGGCCCGCTCGCTCATCGTCACGCTCCTCCCCGGCCCCCGTTTTCTGGGGAGCATCTGGTTCGCGTCGAACGACGTGGACGCCTACGGCCCCGAGGACGAGGCCACGATCCTCGCGATCGCGGATCTCCTCGGCCTGGCGCTCCAGCACGAGCAGCTCTTCGCGAAGGAGCGCGAGCGCCGGCACCGCAGCGAGGCGCTCGAGGCGCTCCTGCCGACGCTCTCGAAGGCTCTCGACATCCGCGAGGTCTTCGACCAGCTCTCCGCCGCCGTCGGCGGGATCCTGCCGCACGACCGGATGGCGCTCGGACTCTTCTCCGCCGATCGCAAGACCGTCCGCGTCCACGCCTACACGGGCGAGCGTCTGCCGGACATGCCGCGCACGATCGCCATCGACGACGGCGCGCCGGAGGAGTGGAGCTTCTTTCTCGTCCGCGACATCCGGCTGGAGCCGGGCTGCTGCACGGAGAAGTTCGAGCTCATGAAGCGCGACGGAATCCGCTCGCTCCTGCGCGTGCCGATCCGGCTCGAGGGGGAGATCGTCGGCGGCCTGAACTTCCTCTCGCGGTCCGTCGGCCGGTTCCGGGAGGAAGACGCGGAGGTCGCGCGCCGGATCGCCGACCAGGTCGCGCTCGTCCTCTCGCACGAGAAGATCGCCGAGGAGGCGCGCATCGCCGCGGAGGCGCGCGAGGAGGCGGCCCGGCTCGAAGGGCGCGTCGCCGCACTCACCGAGGAGCTCGCGTCGATCGGCGGCGCGCGGCGGATCATCGGGAAGTCGAAGAGCTGGCGCGAGGTGCTCGACCTCGTCTCCAAGGTCGCGAAGACCGAGACGACCGTGCTCTTGACCGGTGAGTCCGGAACGGGCAAGGAGGTCGTCGCGCGGGCGATCCACGCGGCGTCCCCGCGGTCGGGGAAGCCGTTTCTCGCCATCAATTGCGCCGCGCTTCCGGAGCAGCTCCTGGAATCCGAGCTCTTCGGGTACGAGCGCGGCGCGTTCACCGGGGCGCTCCAGTCGCGGGCGGGGAAGCTCGAGCAGGCCGGCGGCGGCGTGCTCTTCCTCGACGAGGTGGGGGAGATGTCGCCGACCGTGCAGGCGAAGTTCCTGCGCGTGCTCCAGGAGCGGGAGTTCCAGCGCCTCGGCGGCTCGCGCGTCCAGAAGACCGACGTCCGCGTGATCGCGGCGACGAACCGCGACATCGGCGCGGCGCTCGCCTCCGGTCAGTTCCGCGAGGACCTCTACTACCGCTTGAAGGTGTTCGAGATCGCGCTGCCCCGGCTCTCCGAGAGACGGGAAGACATCCTCCCGCTCGCGGAGGCGTTCGTCGAGGAGATCGGGAAGACGGTCGGCCGGCCCTGCGCGGGGATCTCGAAGGAGGCGCGCGACGCGCTCCTGGCCTACGGGTGGCCCGGGAACGTGCGCGAGCTGCGCAACGCGATCGAGCGGGCGATCATCCTCTGCGACGGCGGCCTGATCGCGTCGGAGCACCTGCCTCTGCCGCGGGCGGGGAACGGCGGCGCGCGAGGGTCGGCACCGGCCGCCGGCCAGAGCCTGGAGGAAGTCGAGCGGCACCTCGTCGAGAATGCCCTGACCACCGCGCGCAACAACAAGGCCAAAGCCGCGCGCCTCCTCGGGATAACGCGCGCGCAGCTGTATTCGCGCCTCCAGAAGTACGGGATCGCGTAGGTGACCCGATGACGATCACCGAGCTCTTTTCCGCGCAGCTCGAAAGGGAAGCGGGGGTGACGCGGCGGGCGCTCGAGCGCGTTCCCGAGGGACGCGCGGAGTGGAAGCCACACGAGAAGTCGATGCCCTTCGGCTATCTGGCGACGCTCGTCGCGACGATACCTTCGTGGATCGCGATGCAGGTCACGCAGGACGAGCTCGACATCGCGCCGAAAGAGGGTTCGCCCTATCGGCCGCCGGCGCCGGGCTCGAACCGCGAGCTCCTCCAGGCGTTCGACGACGCCGTCGGACAGGCGCGCGAGGCGCTTCGGGGTACGAGCGACGGGCACTTGACGACCTCATGGCGGCTCCTCGTCGCGGGCAAGGTGGTCATGGAGAATCCGCGGAACGTCGTCATCGCCGACACCTTCACTCACCTCGCCCACCACCGCGGACAGCTCACGGTGTATCTGCGTCTGCTCGGCGTCCCCGTGCCATCGATCTACGGCCCGTCCGCCGACGACGCCCGCTTTTAGGACGGGGTCAGGTCTCCACTTACCACTTAGGCCGCTAAGTGGCGCCTTCCTCGCACTTACGAGAAACATTAAGACGTCGCGTTTAGATTTGCCGTAAGGTGCTGGACTCATTAGTGTTGCTGTCATAAGTGGTAAATGGAGACCTGACCCCCGACGGGAACAGCGGACCCGATCAGCGCGACGTCAAGGGCGTCAAGCCCGAGGCCGAGGAGCGGCCCATGGTCACTCCGGACGTCTCTGACCGCACCCACCAGGCGCAGTACCCGATGGGCGCGAACGTGCCGCACGCCGCGGAGCGCGACCTCTCCGCCGCCGGCTTCCACGCGATCTCCGAGACGGTGCGGTTTGCCGCAAAGCATGGCCCTTTGAGAAGCCTCGCGGCCCTGACCGCCGTGAACCAGAAGGGGGGATTCGCGTGCCCGAGCTGCGCGTGGCCCGAATCGGACGGCGAGAGGAGCATGGCCGAGTTCTGCGAGAACGGGGCCCAGGCGGTCGCGTGGGAGGCGACGAGCCGGCGGGTCGGCACGGAATTCTTCGTGAAGCACTCGATAGCCGATCTGGCGGAGCATCCGGAGCAGTGGCTCGGTGACCAGGGACGTCTGACTCATCCCGTTGTGCTCTCCCGCGGCAGCCGGCACTACGAAGAGATCGGCTGGCCCGACGCGTTCGAGCTGGTCGCGGGCGAGCTGAACGCGCTCGCGTCCCCCGACCAGGCGCTCTTCTACACGTCGGGCCGCACGAGCAACGAAGCGGCGTTCGCGTACCAGCTGTTCGTCCGGCAGTACGGGACGAACAACCTGCCCGATTGCTCGAACATGTGCCACGAGTCGAGCGGGCTCGGTCTCACGGAAGCCATCGGGATCGGCAAGGGAACGGTGACGCTGTCGGACCTCGAGAGCGCCGACAGCATCTTCATCGTCGGGCAGAACCCCGGCACCAACCACCCGAGGATGCTTTCCTCCCTTGAGAAAGCGGCGCGCAACGGCTGCCGGATCGTCAGCATCAATCCGCTGGCGGAGACCGGGATGATCCGCTTCAAGAACCCCCAGTCCGTTCGAGGGCTCTTCGGCGGAGGGACGCAGATCGCGAGCCTGTTCCTGCCGGTGCGAATCAACGGCGACATCGCGGTCCTGAAAGGCATCATGAAGGAGATGCTCGGGATGGACCGGGCGTCCGGCGGCCGCGTGTTCGACCACGCCTTTCTCGCCGAGAAGACCGTCGGCTTCGATCGGTTCGCGGTGGACCTCGACGCCACCTCCTGGGACGAGATCGTCTCGGGCTGCGGGATCTCGCGGGACCTCATCCGGGAAGCCGCCGAAGTCGCCGCGCGGAGCGAGCGGATGATCACCTGCTGGGCCATGGGGCTCACGCAGCACCAGAACGGCGTCGCGAACGTCCAGACAGTCGTCAACTTCCACCTCCTTCGCGGCCAGATCGGCCGCCCGGGGGCCGGGCTCTGTCCGGTCCGCGGACACAGCAACGTTCAGGGCGACCGCACCGTCGGCATCGGCGAGCAGATGAGCGCCGCGTTCCTCGACGCGCTGGGAAAGGAATTCCGCTTCGACCCGCCGCGCCCGCACGGCCTCGATACGGTCGGGGGTCTGCAGGCCATGCACGAGGGGAAGGTCCGCGTCTACATGGGACTCGGCGGCAACCTCCTCTCCGCGGGACCGGACACCGAGTACGCCGCGGACGCGTTCCGCCGCCTCCGGCTCTCGGTGATGGTGAGCACGAAGCTGAACCGCAATCACCTCATCACGGGCGAGCAGGCGTTGATCCTCCCGTGCCTCGGCCGGACCGAGAGGGACGTGCAGGCGGGGGGCGAGCAGTTCGTCACGTGCGAGAACTCGATGGGGGTCGTGCAGGCGAGCCGGGGCACACTCGCCCCCGCCGGCCCGCACCTGATGAGCGAGACCGCGATCGTCTGCAACCTCGCCGCGGTCGTTCTGAAGGGCCGGTCGACCGTCGACTGGCTCGGCCTCTGCTCCGACTACGACCGCATCCGCGACCACATCGAGCGCGTCGTGCCCGGTTTCGAGGGCTACAACGAGAGGGCGCGCCGGCCGGGCGGCTTCTACCTGCCAAACCCCCCGCGCGACCGGCGGGAGTTCCGCACCCCGACGGGCCGGGCCACCTTCTTCGTGCACGCGACGCCGAAGTGGAAGTTGAAAGCGGGCGAGCTCCTCATGATGAGTATCCGCAGCCACGATCAGTTCAACACGACGATCTACGGGCAGAACGACCGCTATCGCGGGATCCTCGGAGGACGGCGTGTCGTGCTGATGAACGCCGGCGACATCGCCGACCGGGGTCTCGAGGCGGGGGAGTGGGTGGACCTGACGAGCCACTTCGAGGGGGAGGAGCGGCATGCCCGGCAGTTCCGCGTGGTGCCGTACGACATCCCCGCCGGGTGCGCGGCGACGTACTACCCGGAGTGCAACCCCCTCGTCCCGTTGAGGCACATCGCCGACGGCAGCAACCAGCCGGCGAGCAAGTCCGTCGTGATCACCGTTGCGCGGGCGGGATAGGGGTGGGGTCATAGGGGTGGGGTCAGACGGGTGGGGTCAGGTCTCCACTTACCACTTAGGCGCGCAAGTCGCGCACCGCGAGGGACTTGGCGGAAACATTAAGACGCGGCTTTAACATATGTCGCAAGATCCTCGGTCGATTGGAGTTCGGGGCATTAGTGGTAAGTGGAGACCTGACCC
Source organism: Thermoanaerobaculia bacterium (assembly GCA_035646435.1). Taxonomy (GTDB): domain Bacteria; phylum Acidobacteriota; class Thermoanaerobaculia; order UBA5066; family Gp7-AA6; genus Gp7-AA6. Next base: position 6,272 of record DASRPJ010000246.1, read on the forward strand.
CCTCGAAACCCCATCGAAACGACCGGGTTTGCTCGTACGTATGTATTGACAGACGGACTTCCCGCCAACTGAGCCCACCAACTCTCCGCACCAGCGGAGCCTCGTGCAGCCCTACGAAAAAAGGTCCCCGGCGTGTCGATCCGGTCCCGCCTCGTTCGTCGCCAGTGTAGAAGCGGGGTGACGCGATCGAAACCGACCGGGAGTCCCGCTCGAACGAGAAAGCGAAAGGAGACGGAAACATGCGATTCATGGTGCTGGTCAAGGCCAACGAGGACTCCGAGAAGGGGACGCTGCCCGACGAGAAGATGCTGAGGGACATGGGCAATTTCAACGAGGAGCTCGTGAAAGCCGGAGTGATGCTCGCCGGCGAGGGGCTCCACCCGACCAAGGAAGGGGCGCGCGTGCGCTTCTCCGGGGGCAAAAAGACGGTGATCGACGGTCCGTTCGCCGAGACGAAGGAGCTCATCGCCGGCTTCTGGCTGTGGCAGGTGAAGTCGAAGGCCGAGGCGATCGAGTGGCTGAAGCGGGCGCCGTTCGACGACACCGAGGTCGAGATCCGTCAGGTGTACGAGACCGAGGAGTTCGCCGCGAGCGATCCGACGGGCGAGATCCGCGAGCAGGAGATCCGGCTCCGCGAGCAGGCGGCCGACAACGCGAAGCGGTAGTCAGAGAATCAGGACTGACCCCATAATCGGTGGCCTTGTCGGCCACCGATACTCATCGTGCGATCGACGCGGTCTGGAGGATCGAGTCGGCCCGGCTGATCGCCGGTCTCGCGCGGATGGTGCGCGACGTCGG
>DASRPJ010000247.1:0-2261 GCA_035646435.1 Thermoanaerobaculia bacterium
ACGCGGCGAGACGGCGTTCGTCCCAGGGCTCGGCGGAGCGCCACGTGAAGTTGGCTCGCGGGCCCTTGCGCTGGACGTCGGGCTTTTCATCGGCGAGACCGATCGACATGTCGCTTCAATTGAGGATAGCATTCCCCCGAAAGCAACCGCCAGCGTGTTGAAGGCTTTACTCGCCGGACTTCTCGTCATGGCCGGGCCGTCCTCGGGCCCGGAGAAGACGTATTCCTCACACCTCATGGTGGAGCAGGACGTCGCCGTCACGGCGCGCCTGACCGGCGTCATTCAGACGATCCACGTCGACCGTGGCCGCGTCGTCGCGAAGGGCCAGGCGCTCGCGTCTCTCGATCCGACCGAGTTCGACCTGGACGTCCGGGAAACGCGCGAGGACATGACCTTGAAAAAGGCGGAGTACGACCGCGCGCAGTCCCTCTCGGCCAGCAAGATCCTTTCCCGCGCGGACCTGGACGAAAAGAAGGCCCAGTACGAGGTCGCTCGCGCCAAGTTCGAGAAGGCGAAAGACATCCGGTCGCGGGCGGTGGTCCGCGCGCCCTTCTCGGGGGTCGTGAGCGAGAAGTACGTCCGGGTCGGCCAGAAGGTGATCTACGACGAGAGCACGCCTCTCTTCAAGGTCACCGCCCTCGAGCCGCTCCTCGCCCGGGTCTACCTGCCGGAGGAGGAGCTGATGCGGGTCCGGGTCGGCGATCCGGTGAGCGTCGTGCCGGTACGGTTTCCGCAGGCGAAGACGACCGGCCGGATCCAGTTCGTCGCTCCGACGGTCGACGCCGCGAGCGGCACCTTCCAGGTGATCGTTCGCGTGAACCGGGATGCGGGCGGCTCCGCGCTGCGCCCGGGCGTCGCGGTCCGCCTCCAGTTCCTGCCCTCTTCGCGCTCCTGACCGGCGGGGCCCCATGCCCGAGCGCCGACCCTCTTCGATCTCGCAGCTGCGCTCGACCCTCGATCGCATCCTGATCCACGACATCAAGAACGTCGGCTTCCGCCTTCAGCTCCTCTTGACGAACCTCGAAGAGCACTACGGCGACCCGGAGTTCAAGCGCTCCGTGCGGGACCTCCTTTCCTCGACGATCGAGCGGCTGGATGGAATCGTGGGCCGGTACTCGGCCCACCCGGACGCGGTTCTGATCAAGGTGGCGCTCGACCTGAACGCCGTGCTCCGCGAGGCCGCCGCGCGGCCCCCCCGGCGGGGCGAGGCGGATACCGGTGAGCTGCGGCGCCTCGCGCCGGTCACCCTGTCGCTCGGAGCCGTGCCGGAGGTCTGGGGCGACCCGTACTACCTCTCCGACGCGCTCGCGAGCCTCGTCGAGAACGCCCGGGAGGCGGCGGCTCCGGACGGGCGGGTCCTCGTCCGGAGCTTTCGAGACGAGGGGAGGCGCCGCGCCAAGGCGGTCGTCGAGATCATCGACAACGGCTCCGGCATGTCGTTGGAGTTCATCCGGGAGCGCCTGTTCCAGCCGTTTCACACGACGAAGCCGGACGGCGTCGGTCTCGGCCTCGCCACCGCGAGCGAGATCGTCCGCCTCCATCGCGGAACGATCCGGATCCACTCCCGCGCCGGCGGCGGCACGCTCGTCCGCTTGAAGTTCCCCGGGTCCGCGCGAACCGCCGCGGACGATTCCTCCGCCGTGGGGCCACCCGCCGGCGGGCCGCCGATCGGCCAGGCATGACGCCGACGGTCGGCACGATCCTGATCGTCGAGGACGACCCGATCCTTCTCGACCAGCTCTCCTGGGCGCTCAGGGAGAAGTTCCAGGTCCTCCGGGCCCACGACGCGAGCGAGGGGAGATCGCTTCTCGAGTCCGAGCCGGACGTGTACCTCTTCGACATGCGGCTTCCGCCGTCCGGAGAGGTCGAGGAGGGACTGGGCCTCCTCACCGAGGTCCGGCGGCGTCAACCCGACGCGACCGTCGTGATGATGTCGGGAGAGGGAGAGCGGAAGCACGCCCTGAAAGCCATGGAGCTTGGCGCTTTCGACTTCTTTCAGAAACCCCTCGATCCGGCCGAAGTGCGGGTCATCCTCGGCCGGGCCCTCGAGCGGCGACGGCTCCTCGCGGAGAACCGGCTCCTTCGCGAGCAGACCCACGGCGATGGGTCCTTCGGCAAGCTCATCGGTAAGAGCGCGCCCATGCGTCGCCTCTTCCGCGAGATCGAAAAGGTCGCGCCGAGCGACGTCACCGTCCTCGTCCAGGGAGAGAGCGGCACCGGAAAGGAGCTCGTCGCCCACTCGATCCACGCGGCGAGCCTGC
>DASRPJ010000248.1:0-4284 GCA_035646435.1 Thermoanaerobaculia bacterium
GGGTCGACGTCGGCGAGGCTCTGGGGCCCGTCCTTCTGCGACTTCGGGGCCGAGTAGTACACGATCGACTGGTAGTCGATCGGGGGATAGTGGACGTTCTGCCAGTCCGGCTCCTTCATCTTCAGCCAGTGGCGGAACGCCTTCAGCCGCCACTCCAGCATGAACTCGGGCTCGCCCTTCTTCTCGGAGATCAGGCGAACGATCTCCTCGGAGAGGCCGGGCGGCACGGACTCGGATTCGATCTCGGTGACGAAGCCGGCTTTGTACTGTCCGCCGGTCGGGCCGAGGAGGCTGCGGGGGTCGGTGCTCATCGGGAAGTCTCCATTTCCGGTCCGAGCTTACGGAATCTATACAGATTTGTCAACTATGCCTCGGAGCCGAAGTCTCTATCTGTCAGTCACTTGTGACAGGCTACGCGTCAAACTCCGACCCGGTCGGGCATAGACTTGGGGCGATGAGCCGCTCGCCCGCCTTTCGCGTCGCCACGCTCCCGCGCCGTCCCCTCGTCGTTTTCGACGGCGACTGCGCCTTCTGCCGCTTCTGGATCGCGCGGTGGAGGCGCACCTCCGGCGACCGCCTCGACTACGCCCCCTACCAGGAAGCCGCGTCCCGGTTCCCGGAGATCCCGGTGGAAGAGTTCCAGCGGGCCGTCGCGTTCGTGCGCCCCTCGGGGGAGATCCTGTTCGGCGCGGCCGCAGTGGTCGCCGCGCGCGCGGAAGTCCCGGGGCACTCCTTCTGGGCTCGGGTCTACCGTCGGGTCCCGGGAGCGCGCTTCGTCATGGACTTCGTCTACCGGTTGATCGCGAAACACCGGAACGCCGCGTTCCGGGTGACTCGCCTCTTCTGGGGGCCGGGGTCAGGCGTGTAGTTTGGTCATACACCGGAAGTCGAGCCCCGGCCGCTCAGAAACCTCAGGTCACGAGATCGCGTCGGAGACTACCGGGTCGTCTACGAGATCCTGCCCGGTGAGCTCGTCGTCCTCGTTCAGGCGATCGGCCACCGCCGCGCGATGTATGAAACCGCGCGGCGGATTCGCCGGAGGTGAGGTTCAGACCCCGAACCGCTCCGGGTTCCACTCGAGGCCGAGCTCGCCCGGCGGCGCCATGTAGCCGAGCAGCGCGGACGACGCGACGACCGCGGGGCTCGCGAGGTAACCCTCGCCACCGACGCCCATCCGGTTCTGCCAGTTCCGGTTGAAGGAAGTGATCGCGCGCTCGCCCGCGAGGAGCGCATCGGGACCCTGGCCGAAGCACGGGCCGCACCACGACTGCCGGATCGCGCCCCCCGCCGAGCGGAACACTTCTGCGATCGACTCCCCCTCGAGCCGGGGGTCGGGCCGCTCGATCTCTCTTCCGACTCCGCCCGAGCCCGGGAAGACCGTCAGCGTTTTCGTCACCTGGCGGAATCCGTGCCCGCGCGCGGCGCGAAGGACGAGCGCGGCGGAGAGGAGATCCGCGTAGCTCCCGTTCGTGCAGGAGCCGATCATAGCCTTGTCGAACGTGAGCCGTTCGCGCGACACCTCGTCGGCGGGGTAGGCGTTACCCGGAGAAAAGGGTTTGGCGATCATGGGCTCGACGCGATCGAGCTCGAGCGTCTCGTCGACGTCGTAGACCGCGTCCGCGCCCGGCCCGACCCGCGGATAGGGGAGAGACTCGGGCGGGATCCCCTTCGCGCGGTACCACGCCTCGGTGGCGTCGTCCTGCGCGAAGATCCCGTTCAGCGCTTCGCCCTCGGCCATCATGTTCGCGATCGTGTTGCGGTACGCGATCGGCAGCTGCCGGTCCGCGTCGACGAACTCGACGGTCATTCCGCCGGACTGCTGCGCGCCCCACCCCCGCAGGAGCTCGAGCACGATGTCCTTCCCGGTCACCCAGGGACGCAGTCGCCCGCGAAAGACGACGCGCCGCTCTTTCGCGAGCGTGAAGTAGATGTATCCGGTCGACCAGCCGAAGCCGAGCGTCGTCGAACCGACACCGAAGCCCACCGCGCCGTAGGCGCCGTACGCGCGGCTGTGCGAGTCGGCTCCCGGGATGAACTGCCCGGGGAGCACGAGCCCCTGCTCCGGAAAGTAGAAGTGGAAAATTCCATCGCCCGGCGTCGCGTAGTAAGGCTTCTCGATTCCGTGGAGGCGCGCGAACTCGCGGCCGATCGCCGTCTGTCGCTCGTCCGCCTCCTTGCCCGTGAAGACGAAGTGGTCGTTGGCGATCGCCGCCTGGCGGGGATAGATCGAGCTGCCCCCCGTGATCTGGTTGAAGGTGTGGATAGCGAACGGCGCCGTGCCGTCGGACGCGGGGAGCAGGTCCGCGTACACCCGGAGGGTCGCGCCCGGCTCGACCTTCGCGTCCTTGTCCACCCGGTGAGCCCAGACGATCTGCTGCGTCGTCGTGAGGCGGCGCGCGGTCTCCGGGTCCGGCCAGACGATCGACGGCGGCATCGCGGCTGAGCGGGCCAGCTCCCGCCGCCCGACCGCGAAGATGCCGCCGCTCCGCCGGATCTCTTCCTCCTTCGGGGTCAGGGGGACCGGGTCGTAGGACTTGCCTTTCGTTTCGTTCCCGAGCCGGCGGGTCGCGGTGTCGAAGGACATCGCGTCGCCGTCCTGTGCGTCGGCGACTGCTTCGGGGCTCTGAACGACGTGTAGGCCGAGGTTGAACGCGTTTCGCCGGAAGATGTCGCCCATGTTCGCGCCGGCGACGACCACGAGCTCGAGCCCGGCCTCTTCCGCGACGCCCTTCAATCCCGCCGGGCTCATCTCGCGCGACGAACCGATCGCGAACCGGTCTCCCGCGACGAGGAACGTCTCGCCGCGGTGCACGCGCTCGCGGAAGTCGGGCATCAGGTGCCGGAACGAGCCGGCCTTCCACCGCTCGTCCAGGGTCTCGAGGCTCTCCGAGACGCAGTCGGCCGCGGGCGTGATCTGGTCCGTGTCGATCGCGTCCCGTTTCTTGCCCGGCACTTTCGGGTCCCAGAAGACGAGCGCCTTGCCGCGCAGGACTCGGGCGGCGCCGTCTCCGGCGGCGTCGGATGGGCGCGGGCCCGGGACGTCTTTGAGGGTGACTCCCGCCTTCAATCGCGCCGGTTGGATGGGCACTGTCGCGGTCCTGCGCATGGCTCATTCTCTCGTAGCCAGTGTCCGGCCGCGCAGGACCGAGGGGAGAGCTAGAGGCAGTGAGAATTCAGCCGAGAATCAATCACTCCAGTTTTCGGAGTCGTCGCCGTCGTGGTCCTTGAAGCGAGCGAGGGCCTGCCGGAACCGCGGGTCCCCTCGGAGGTTGTCGAGGTCGTCGTCACTACGCAGGTGGCCGCCGTCGAAGCCCGCCTCGAACGCCTGGAAGAGGTAGGTGAAGGCCTCGTCCTTGCGGTCCATCAGGGAGTAGGCGCACGCGAGGTTGTAGAGCGTCGTCGCCTTGCGATACCCGAGGTCGAGCGCGCGGCGGAAAGCGGTTGCGGCCTCGGCCGGCCGCTCCCCTTCGATGCGAGCGTAGCCGAGGTTGAACCAGGCGCGGCCGATTTCCGGATGCCGACGCGTGTACTCCTCGAAGTGCGGCTCGACTTCGTGCCAGGCGGCAAGCCGCTTCGAGCGGAGCGCTCTCCGCCCCAACCCGAAGCCGTCGTCGAACCGGTGGAGCTCGAGGTCTTCCGCCATCCTGAGGAGCTCGCGGTAACGCGGCTCTCCGCGGACGTTGTCGAGGTCGGCGTCCTTCCGGATCTGACCGGGGTCGTCGAAGCCCTCGAGGAGCGAGCGGTGCAGGTACTCGAGCGCGCGGGCCCGCTCGCCCTTCATCGAGAGCGCGCAGGCGACGTTGTAAAGGGAGGTCGCGGTCTTGTGGCCGCGCGTGGCCGACGCTTCCCATGCCTGCGCGGCGAGGTCGTGTCGGCCGACTTCGTGGAGCTCCATCGCGACGTTGTAGAAGGCGGACCCTTTTTTCGGGTTGGACGCCTTGAGCCGTTCGTACCGATCGACGTATCGCACCGCTTCGTGGCGGCTGTCGTCGATTTTCTTCGCCCTCGCCGCCTTGCGGAGCAGGGCGTACCGCGGGTCGGAGCGGAGGCCGTCCAGGTCGTCGTCGCGGTCGATGTACTTCTCGAGCTCGAACCCGGCGTCCATCGCCTTCTCGAGCCACCCGAACGCGCGCTCCTTGTCTCCCTTGAGGGCGTAGCCGCAGGCGATGTTGTAAGTGGCAGCCTCGACCTTCTCGCCGTCCTCGATCGACTCCTGGAACGCCGCGATCGCCTCGTCGTACTGCCCGTCGTTGTGGAAATTCATGCCGCGCCCGTACGCGGACC
>DASRPJ010000249.1:0-2283 GCA_035646435.1 Thermoanaerobaculia bacterium
CGAGCTCTTTCGCGAGCCGCTGCGCGAAGGAGGCCGCGTCGGAAGGAACGACGAGGTCCACGTCGCCGACGTCGCGCTCGAGGAGGAGGTCGCGCACCGCCCCGCCCACGAGGTAGAGGGGCGTGCCGAGGTCCCGCGCGATCTCCGCGGCGCAAGCGACCCGCCGTCCCACCTCCGGCGGGAGCGCGTCGAGCCTCAGCCGTCGCACGCCGCTCAGAAGCTGAAGCGGACCGAGTCCTCGCCGGTGAGCGCGCGCAACTCCCCCGTCAGCCGCGGCGAGGGGTTCACCCGAATCGAGTCGGCCGCCTTCAGCTTCACCTCGAAGTCTCCGGGCCTCACGAGACGCAGGGCGATCGGCGTCGTCCCGGTGTGAAGACGCAGGAGGTCCTTCAGCCGGCCCATCAGGGTCTCGTCGGCGAGCGTCAGGTTGATCCGGATCTCCATCTCGCGGGCGAGCCGCTCGCTGATTCCCTCGAGCGGGGTGACGTCCTGGATGGTGAGCTCGAGCGACCCGCCCGATTCCCGAACGAGGGCCGTCGCGACGACGGGCAGATCGGCGCGGATCCAGGGGGCGATTTTCTCGTAGAGGCTCGCGAAGATGCACACGGGCACCCCGCCGCCCGTGTCCTCGAGGGTCGCCTTCAGCATCGTCTTCCCCTCGTTGGCGCCCTTCTTGATCTTCTGCTTCTTGGCGTTGACGAGGACGCCGGCGATGCGGACCGTCTGATCGACCCGGGTCGCGAGGTCCGAGACCCGCGCGTCCGTGAACTTCTCGATCTCCTCGGCAAACCGCGTCAGCGGGTGCCCCGTCACGTAGAAGCCGAGGACCTCCTTCTCACGCCGCAGCTTCTCCTCGAGCGACCACTCGGGCTTCTCCGGGAACGCGTCCGCGCGGTCTTCCGCCTCGGTGCTCGACCCGGCGAAGAGGTTCGACTGGCCGAGCTCCGCCTCTTCGCGCCGCTGCGCGGCGACGGCGACCACCCTCTCCGCGGCGGCCTCGAGCGTCGCCCGGTTCTGGCCGAGGGAATCGAGCGCCCCGGCCGCGATGAGCGCGTCCATCGTGCGCTTGTTCACGAGGCGCGGGTCGAGCCGGTTCGCGAGGTCGGTGAACGACTCGAAGGGGCGCTCCTGCCGCTCCGCGATGATCGACTCCGCCGCCTGGTCTCCCACCCCCTTGATCGCCGCGAGGCCGAACCGGATCGATCCGCCGACCGCCGCGAAGTTCTTCCGCGACTCGTTGATGTCGGGACGAAGGACGGGGATCCCCATCTCGGCGCAGTCCCCGATCACCTTCACGATGCCGTCCGTGGAGCCGATCTCCGCGGAGAGCGCGGCCGCGAGGAAATCCACCGGGTAGTGAGCCTTCAGGTACGCCGTCTTGTACGCGACGAGCGCGTAGGCGACCGCGTGGGACTTGTTGAAGCCGTATCGCGCGAAAGGCTCGATCAGAGACCAGAGGTGCTGCGCCTTCTTTTTCGGGGTGCCGTGCTCGACCGAGCGGGCGATGAACCTCTCCCCCTCGGCCATCATGATCTCGCGCTTCTTCTTGCCGATCGCCTTGCGGAGGAGGTCCGCCTCGGCGAGGGAGTACCCCGCCACGCGCGACGCGATCCGCATGACCTGCTCCTGGTAAACGAGGATCCCGAGCGTCTCCTCGAGGATGTCCTCGATCTCCGGGAGCGGATAGCTCACCTTGCTCGTCCCGCCCCGGCGGCGCACGTACTCCTCGACGGTCCCGGCGTCGAGAGCGCCCGGGCGATACAGCGCGTTCAGCGCCGCGAGGTCGGAGAACACCTTCGGCTTCGCGCGCCGCAGGAGGTCCCGCATGCCGGACGAGTCGAACTGGAAGACGCACGCGGTCCGGCCGGAGCGGAAGAGCTCGTAGGTCTTCTCGTCGTCGAGAGGAACGTGCTCGAGGTCCACGACGTCGCCCGTGCGCTCGCGGATCCCCTCGGCCGCCGCGTCCATGATGTCGAGCGTGATGAGCCCGAGGAAATCGATTTTGAGCAGCCCCATCTTCTCGACGGCGTTCATGTCGAACTGCGTCGTGACGTCGCCCGTGTTCGTCCGGTAGAGGGGGAGGTAGTCGGTGATCGGCCGCGGAGCGATCACGACGCCTGCCGCGTGCATCCCCGCGTGCCGCGAGAGGCCTTCGAGCCTCTCCGCGATCTTGACGACCTTCTGGATCGATTCGTCCCCCGCCATCGCTTCCCGCAGGAGGGGCGACTCCTTGAGCGCCCGCTCGAAGTTCACGTCCACGCCGTCCGGGATGAGCTTCGCGAT
>DASRPJ010000250.1:0-10288 GCA_035646435.1 Thermoanaerobaculia bacterium
GAACCAGCTCGCCTCCTTCTTCACCGGAGCGATGGCGCGTGCGCGGGACCTCTCCCTCCGGTCGGCCGGCGGGGGGGACGCGGCGCTCGTCGTCGTCGCGCCGAACGATCCCGACGCGATGGCCCGCTATGCCGCCGAGTGCCGCGACGCCTCCATCCCGTTCCTCTACGACCCGAGCCAGCAGGTCGCCCGACTCACCGGGGAGGACCTCCGGGCCGGCCTCGAGGGGGCGTTTCTCGTCATCGTGAACGACTACGAGTTCGGCATCCTCCGCCAGAAAACGGATCTCTCGCGCGAAGACCTCGAGGCGCTCGTCCCGGTGGTCGTCGTGACCCACGGCGCGGAGGGCTCGACGATCTCGGTCGCCGGTCCGAAAGGTCGCGAGGTCCACGCGGTGCCCGCGGCGCGCCTCGACCGGCACGCGGTCGATCCGACGGGAGTCGGCGACGCCTACCGCGCGGGCCTCGTTCGCGGGATCCGCATCGGGGCGCCCTGGGAGGTCGCGGGCCGCATCGGGAGCGTCGCGGCGTCCATCGTCCTCGAGGCTCCCGGCCCGCAACCCGACCGTTACGAGCCGGCCGATTTCATCGCGCGATACGAGCGGAGCTTCGGGCGCGAGCCATCGCTCGCGCGGCTGTTTCCGGTCGGAGGCGCGACCGGCGAATCATCCGGGCTCGATCCGCGCTAGAATCCAACCTCTCTCGAAAGGGATCGATCCTTGAGCAATCGCGCCGAGCGTCGGGTCGCCTCCGTCTTCCTGCCCCGCGAGCGTTCGGGAAGCCTCGACGCGAAGGGATTGAAGATCGGGGTGATCTGCGCCCGTTGGAACCCGACGGTCACGGACGCGCTGCTCGCCTCCGCCCTCGAATCGCTCGCGTCGCACTCCGCCGAGTCGCAAGACGTCTTCGTCGTTCGAGTTCCCGGAGCGTTCGAGCTCCCCGTAGCGGCCCGCGAATCGATCGAGTCCGAGAAGCCGAACGCGATCGTCGCACTCGGCGCGATCGTGCGGGGGGAGACGAGTCACCACGACGTGCTGGCCCACGCGGTCGCGGGCGCGCTCGCGCAGCTTTCGGCGGAGACCGGAACACCGATCGGCTTCGGCCTGCTCACCTGCGAGACCATGGAGCAGGCGAGAGACCGCGCGTCGAAGGGGGCGGAAGCGGCGGAGGCCGCCATCGAAATGGCGAACCTGCGCCGCCGGCCCCGGAGGCGCTGACGTGGGCGTGCGGCGCAAGGCGCGCGAGCTCGCCCTCCAGATGCTGTTCGAACACGACGTCGCCGGGACGACTCCGACCGACATGTTTCAGCGCTCCGACGACCTTCGGAACGCCTCCGACGCGCTTTCCGACTTCACGAAGCGGCTCGTCTCGGGGACCCTCGAGCATCGCGACGCGCTCGACGCGCTCATCTCGCGCCAGGCCGACCACTGGCGGTTGATGCGAATGCCCATAGTGGACCGGAACATTCTCCGAATGGCGCTCTTCGAGCTGCTCCACGAGCCGGAGACGCCCCGACCCGTCGTGATCGACGAGGCGCTCGAGATCGCGAAACGGTTTTCGACCCCCCGGTCGTCGCAGTTCATCAACGGAATTCTCGACGGCGTCCTGAAGTCGGGACGGGCGGGTCTCGCCGAGTCGTGAACCGATTCCTCGCCGGTTTCCTGGCGGCGATGGTCGCCGCCGCGGGAGCCGGCGGGCAGGCGGCTCGATACCGCGGAGAAGGGGAGGCGAGCCGCCTCTTCGACCAGTACGACAACGACGGCTACTCGCTGGCGGTGCTGCCGATGCCCGGCGGTGGGGTCGAGCTCGTCGTGACGATCAGCGACTTGCCCCTCGAAAGCCGCGCGCCCTTTCCGACGGGCCTCCCGAAGGACCCGACGCTGACGCCCGCGCCCGAGCGCGAGGCCTTCGTCGACCGTGTGGTGCGGGACGCGACGACGCAGACGGTGGCGGTCGAGCGCCTCCTTGCGGGGCTGGCCGCCCACGTCCGTTACGACCCGGACCGCGTTCGCCGCCAGGATCCCGCCGCGGTGTTCCGCGAGAGGCGTGCCAACTGCGTGGGCCTCTCCGAGCTCGCCGTCGATCTCCTCCGCCGCGCCGCCATCCGCGCGCGGACCGTGCAGGGCGTGCTCAAGGGCGAGCCCGGCACGCCTTCGTACGACGCGGCTGTCGGCGGCGCGTATCACCGGTGGATCGAGATTCACTACCCGGACCGCGGTTTCGTCTTTTCCGATCCGAGCGCGTCGATCAACGGCGTCGACTCCCGCTATCTCCCGTTCAAGAAACGGGCGTACTCGCGGCCGCGGGGACTTCGCCTCACCCCGCTCTCTTCGACGGGCCGGTTGAACTACGGGACGGCTTCCGCCGGCGGGGTCTACCTGCGGGTCCGGACGGCGGGCACGGGCAGCCGCTAGCCGCGCGCCCGAAAGCCTTCCGCTATATTTCGAGCGATGGCCGAGCGTTACGAAGCCGCCGAGCTCGAGCGGAAGTGGCAGCGCCGCTGGGAGGACGAGCGGGTGGCGCAGGTCGACACCTCCCGCCCGGGCGGCGAGCTCTACATGTTGAACATGTATCCCTATCCCTCCGCGAGCCGGCTGCACGTCGGGCACGGGCGCAACTACATCCTCGGCGACGCCCTCTACCGCCGCGAGCGAATGGGGGGGCGCCGCGTGTTGAACCCGATGGGCTGGGACGCGTTCGGCCTGCCGGCGGAGAACGCGGCCATCCAGAGCGGCGTGCACCCGCGGGAGTACACGCTCGGCAACATCGTCAAGATGAAGGAGCAGCTGCGGTCGCTCGGCTGCCTCTACGACTGGTCCAAGGAGCTCGCCTCCTTCGAGCCTTCCTACTATCGCTGGAACCAGTGGCTCTTCCTCCGGATGTGGGAGCGGGGACTCGCTTACCGCAAGACCGCGCCGGTCAACTGGTGCCCGGGATGCCGGACCGTGCTCGCGAACGAGCAGGTCGTCAACGGGCGCTGCGAGCGGTCCGACGACTTGGTCGAGGTGCGCGACCTGACCCAGTGGTTCTTCCGCGTCACCGACTACGCCGAGCGCCTCCTCGCGGGCCTGGACGCCCTCCCGGAGTGGCCCGACCGCGTCAAGACCATGCAGAGAAACTGGATCGGGAGATCGGAAGGGGCCGAAATCTTTTTCCGCATCGAGGCGCTCGTCGACCCGATCGCCGTCTTCACGACGCGCCCGGACACCCTCTTCGGAGCGACGTTTCTCGCGCTCGCGCCGGAGCATCCGGCCGTGCCCATCCTGGCGGAACGCTCGGAAAACCGCGCCGCGCTCGAGGAATTCGTCGAACGGGTGCGCCGCGAGTCGCGCCTCGAGCGGGAAGCGGAGGGGGGCGTCAAGGAAGGATTCGACACCGGGCTCGTCGCCCTGAACCCGGCGACGAGGGAGCCGATCCCCGTGTGGCTCGCGAACTTCGTCCTCCCGGAGTACGGCACCGGGGCGATCATGGGGGTTCCCGCCCACGATCAGCGCGACTTCGAGTTCGCGAGGCGGTACGGGCTGGCGATCCGACCCGTTTACCGGACCGCCGAGGAGGAGCTCGACCCCGACTCGATGACGGGAGCCATCCCCCACGTCGGGTACCTCTGCAACTCCGGCGACTGGAACGGCGTCCCGTGCGGGCCGGAGGCGATCCGGCGCGCCGTCCTGTGGATCGAGGAGAAGGGGATCGGCAAGGGGAAGATCGTCTACCGGCTGCGCGACTGGCTGATCTCGCGCCAGCGCTACTGGGGAACGCCCATCCCCGCGGTTCACTGTCCGCGCTGCGGCGTCGTTCCCGTGCCCGACGCGGACCTTCCCGTGCTCCTCCCGGAGGACGTCGAATTCCGCGGCGCCGAGGGCAACCCTCTCGAGAAGTCGCGGGCGTTCATCGAGACCCGGTGTCCGAAGTGCGGCGGGGACGCCCGGCGCGAGACCGACACGATGGATACGTTCGTCGACTCTTCCTGGTACTACCTGCGGTTCCTGAACCCGCGGGACGACCGGCGCATGGTGGACCGCGAGCGGGCGGCGCGGTGGATGCCGGTAGACCAGTACGTGGGCGGGATCGAGCACGCGATCCTCCACCTCCTGTACGCGCGATTCGTGTGCCGCGTGCTGAAGGACATGGAGCTCGTCGATTTAGACGAGCCCTTCGAGCGCCTCTTCAACCAGGGGATGATCACGCGCCTGAATCCGGCGAGCGGAAAGATCGAGAAGATGTCGAAGTCGCGCGGCAACACGGTGTCGCCCGACGAGCTCATCGAGAAGTTCGGCGCCGACACGGTGCGCCTCTACACGCTCTTCATCGGTCCGCCCGAGAAGGAGTCGGAGTGGTCCGAGGACGGCGTCGCGGGGGCTTTTCGGTTCCTGAACCGCGTCCACGACCTGTGCGTGCGCGCCCGCGACCTCGTGCCCGACGTGGCGGGGGAGCGGCGGCCCGCCGACACGCCGCTCACCCGCTTCGAGCACCGGACGATCCGGCGGGTCACCGAGGACGCGGCCCGCTTCCACTTCCATACGGCGATCGCGGCTCTCATGGAGTTCCAGCGGGAGATCGCGGAGGCTCTCGACTCCGGATCGGAGCGCCCCGCGACCGCCGTCGGCGCCGTGAAGACGCTCCTGAAGCTGCTCCACCCCGTCGCGCCTCACGTGACCGAGGAGTGGTGGGAGCGGCTCGGAGAGGAGCCGTTCCTTCTCGAGGCGCCGTGGCCGGAGTTCGACCCGGCGCTCGCGACGAGCCAGCGGGTCACCCTCGTCGTGCAGGTCAACGGAAAGGTGCGCGGCCGGCTCGACGTCGAACGAGGCGAGGGGGAGGCGGGGGCGCTCGCCCTCGCTCGCCAGGACGAGAAGATCCGACCGTGGGTGGAGGGAAAGGAGATCGCGCGCGCCGTCTTCGTGCCCGATCGGCTCCTGAACCTCGTGGTCCACTGATGGCGCGGTTACGGCCCGCCCTCCGACTCGCGGGCGCGGCTTTCGCCACCCTGACACTCGCCGGATGCGGCTATTCGCTCGTCGGGCGGGGGTCGACGCTGCCCGCGGACCTGCGCGTCATCCGGTTCGAGACGCTCGCCAACGAAACCTCGCGCGTCGCCGTCGAGCAGCGCGTGTCGCGCGAGATCGCGCGCGAGCTCGCCACGCGCGGGCGCTTCGAGGTGCGAGCCGACTCACGCGACGCGGACGCGGAGCTCTTCGGCGCGGTCACCCAGTTCGACCTCTATCCCGTCGCCTTCGACGAGCAGGGTCGCGCGCGGGAGTACCAGGTCGCCGTCACCGCGCGGGTCACGTTCCGGACCGTGCCGGACGAGAAGATCCTCTGGGAGAACGCCGCCTATACGTTCCGCGACAACTATTCGCTGCCGCAGGGCGCCGCGGGATACGCGGACCGGGAGAACGAGGCGATCGACCGGGTCGCCGAGCGATTCGCCGCGAGCCTCGTCTCGAGCGTGCTGGAAGGCTTTTAAACCTGACCCGGGGTCTGATCCCGAAGGGGTCAGATCCCGGCTCCTCTTAGGCCTTCGCCGCTTTCGCGGCCGCCCTCGCCAGGCGCGACTTGTAACGCGCCGCGGCGTTCTTGTGGACGATGCCCTTCTTGCGGGCGCGGTCGATCTCCGAGTAGGTGGCGGAGAGGCTCTCGGGGTTTCCGGCCCCCTCGGCCCGCTGTTTCTTGACGGCGGTGCGGAGCCGGGAACGGACGCTCTTGTTGCGGGCCTGGCGGCCCACGTTCTGGCGAACGCGCTTCTTCGCGGATTTGATGTTGGCCATAGTTCGGGTTTTCTCCTGATCTAGAAATGGGGAGGGATCTGACCCCTTCGGGATCAGACCCCATGGGATCAGACCCCTTCGGGGTCAGCTGACCTCGACTCCGATCGCCTTCAGGCGCGCACGGGCGAGCCGGGCCTCTTCGGAGGACGGGTGTTCGTGAATGACGTATTGCAGCTGGACGACGGCCTCTGCTTTCTGCCCGAGTTCGAGGAGCGCGTACCCCTTCTTCAGGAGAGCCGCCGGGGCCTTGTCGCTCTTCGGCCAGTCTTTGAGCAACCGGTCGAAGTCGACGACCGCGTCGCGGTGCTTCTTCTGGGCGTAGTGCGCTTCCCCGATCCAGTATTGGGCGTTGTCGGAGAGGTCGGTGTTCGGATAGGCCTCCAGGTACTCCTGGAAGCCCTGGATGGCGAGCGCATAGCGCGCCTTGGTGTAGTCGGCGTAGGCGGTGTCGTAGAGCTCCGACGGGCCCGCCGCGGGCCGCGCGACGGCCTCGGGCTCGCCGACGCGCGGGGAGCCCGGATTCGTCGTCGAGGGCGTCGCCGACGGCGGCGCGCCGCCCGCCGGCGGCACGGTCGAGGTGCCGCCACGCATGCGGAGAAGGTCCCCCTGCGTCTCCGCGATCTGCTGGGAGAGCTGCGAGAGGCGCCGGTTGGTGTCCTCGAGCTTCCCCTGGAGCCGCTCGATCTCGTTCGAGAGCTCTTCGAGCTTGACGCCGGTGTCGGCGTTGGACTTCAGGAGCTGCTGGGTCTGCTCGGATACGTTCGCGTTCAGCCTCGCGACCTCTTCCTTGCTCGACGACTTCCTCTCGAGGGCCTGGATCTGCGTCTCGATGTCGTTCATCTGCCGGTGCAGACCCTCGATGTCTTCCGAGGAGACGCACCCGACGGCGCCGAGGACGACGGCCGCCAGAACGGCGAGAGCGGGGATCGGACGGCGCGACGCCACGGCTACTTGGACGTAATGACGAAGTGAGCGCGGCGGTTCTGCTGCCAGCAGTCTTCCGAGGATTCGCCGCAGAACGGGCGCTCCTTGCCGTAGGAAACCGTCCGGAGCCGGCCTCCCGAGACCCCGAGCGACTCGAGGTAGGCCCGCGCCGCATTGGCGCGGCTGTCGCCGAGCGCGAGGTTGTATGCGGACGTCCCGCGCTCGTCGCAGTGTCCGGAGATCAGCACCTGGATCGAGGGATAGCGCTTGAGCCACTCGGCGTTGCCCGACAGGGCCGTCCGGGCGTCGTCGCGGAGGTCCGCGGCGTCGTAGTCGAAGTAGGCGTCCTGGAGGTAGCCCTTCCGGTTCATCTCGGCGATCTCTTCGGTCATCACGTCGGGGGCCGCGTCCGAGTCGGGACGGCCGGGTGGAGGAGGGACAGCCGTCTCGGGCGTCACGGGAGCCTCGACCGGAGGTCGCGCCTCTTCCGTCGTCGTCGGGGGCTTCTTCTTGCAACCTTCGGTGAGCGGGAGGACCGCCACCGCGAGAAACGCGAGCACCGCGAGCGGGGTCAAGTGCCTCTTCATACCTTCTCCTTGTGAATCAACGTGTTCGCTCCCGAAAGTCGGGGACGGCGCACGTCCACGAATATAACAGAAACCTTAGGAATCGCCGTCACGGAAGCCACGTCGGCTGGAGGTTGTTGCCGGACTCCGTGAGCTGTCTCTTGTTCTGTCCGTTCAGGTCCATCGTGTAGACGTGCGTTCGGCCGCCGCGGCGGGAGGAGTACACGATCTTCTCCCCGTCGGGCGACCAGTTCGGATGCCCGTTCGAGCCCTCCGCCGTCAGCTGAACCGTCTGCCCGGTCGCGAAGTCCATGAGGCAGATGTTGAAGTCCCCTTCGTTCCGGCACGCAAAGGCGAGCCGCGCGCCGTCCGGCGACCAGGAGGCCTCGTCGTTCCAGTTCCCGGCAAAGGTGACGCGCCGCGCGCCGCTGCCCTCCGGGTCCACCGTGTGGATCTGGGGGTTGCCCGACTGGTCGGACGTGTAGAGGATCTGCCGGCCGGTCGGGGACCACGCCGGCGACGCCTCGATTGCACGGGTCGTCGTCAGGCGGCGGACTCCGCCCCCTCCCGCGCTGACAACGTAGATGTCCGTCGTGCCCTTGACCGACCCGGCGAAGGCGATCTGGGTGGCGTCGGGGGACAGCGAGGGCGAGGCGTTCAGCCCGATGCCGGTCGGAACCTCTCTCTTGTCCTGGCCGTCGGCGTTCATGAGCCAGATCTGCGGGAAGAGCTTTCCGTAGCTCGTGTAGGCGACTTTTCCGGACCGGCTGCCCGAGGGGCTCAACGCGAGGGACCGGACCGACGTCAGGCGGCGGACGCTGCGCCCGTCGAAGTCCATGGCGTAGATGTCCTTGGAACCGTCGCGGTCCGACACGAAGACGATCTTCGAGAGGAAGAGCCCTTCCTTTCCGGTGAAGTGCTTGACGATGTCGTTGGCGACCGTGTGCGCGATCCGCTCGACGTAGGAGACCGCGCCGGAGTATCGCTTTCCGAGCATCATCTTCTGCGACTTCAAGTCCCACACCCGGGCTTCGACGGACACCCGGTCCCCCGTCACCGTCGCGCGCGTGTCCACGAGGTACTCGGAGCCCCCTCCGCGCCAACGGTCCGCGATCTCCGGCGTCGTCGGCTCGCGCTGCCCCGGCGGATAGTGCGCGGGATCGGAGACGGCGAAAGCGCCGGAGTACTCGAGGTCCGATCGGAGGGTCGCGGTAAAGGGGTCGGTCACCGTCGCCTTCAAGGCGGCGGTTCCGGGGGTCGCGAGCTCGGGCACGGCAACGGCGAGCTTACGGGCCGCCGGCTTGTTGATCGCGATCCAGAGCTCCTCGTTCTGCGGGTTCTGCGCCGGCTGGGCGGAGACCGCCAGGGCGAGCGCCAGCGCGAGAACGGCGCACGACGCGGGAATCAGGGCGGGGATACGGCGCATCCGGGACTCCTGTCTTGGAACCACTATTCGAACTTCAGGTGGACGCCGAGCTGCGTTCCGCCGTACTCCGAAGGAAGGGGCGGAAGAGGGGACGACGTCAGGACCGCCCGCAGCGCCGCGCGATCGACGAAGGGCAGACCGCTCGAGCGCTCGACGGTGGCATCGGAGATCGTGCCGTCTTTCTCGATCTTGAAGTGCACGACCGGGGAGACGGTGCCGGCCTGCGCCGGCTTGAACCAGTTCATGCCGATCGCAACGAGCATCCGCTCGATGTAGTACGAGTACTTGAAGTCGGCATCGTCGAGCGTCGCGCCCGCGACCCCGACGTTCCCGCCGGCGCCGATCGGGCCGCCGCCTCCTCCGCCCGGATTGTCGCCCGACGAGGGAAGGGAGACTTCCGGAGCCTTCGGGCTCGGGCCGGAGGGACGCGGCGCGGTGGCCTTCTTGTCGTCCTTCTTTTCGGGGATGAGCATCGCCTTGTCGGTCGGGGGCGGGGGAGCGTCCTCGGGAGCCGGCTTCAGGATCTTGTCCTTCACGGGCTCCGGCGCGAGCGCCGGGGCCGGGGCCGCGCCGCCCTTCAGCGAGCCGGCGGGCAGGAGGCGCACGGCGACCGTGCGGGGGCTGACGAACCGCGCGGGCCGCGCGATCGAGGAGTACACGAGCGCTCCGGCGATCGTTCCGTGGAGGAGGAGAGCGAGAAACGTTCCCGCGCCCCACGGGAACCGCTCGTGTCCCCGCTCCGCGATGATGTCGCCGACGTTGTCCACGAAAGGCTATCTCTGCGCCGCGCCGGGCCGCGTGGATGCGGAGGTGTCGGTCACCATCCCGAGACCTTCGATTCCCATGCGGTTCAAGAGGTCGAGCGTCTCGACGACCGTCCCGTAGGACAGGCCGCGGTCCGCCTTCAGGAGCACGAAACGGTCCTTCTTGCCGCGGAGGAACCGTTCGAGCCGGTCTCTCAGGAGACCCCGGGCGACGGGTGTCTCGTTGATGTAGTAGAGGCCGTCCTTCGTGATCGAGAGGAGGACGGGGTCCTCCATGGAAGTCGGGAGGTTCGTCGTCGCCGTCTTCGGCAGGGCGACCGAGACGCCCTGGTGCAGCATCGGCGCCGTGACCATGAAGATGATGAGCAGGACGAGCATCACGTCGACGAGCGGCGTGACGTTGATGTCCGCGAGGTGGTCGAAGGGGTCGCCGGTCTGCCGCTGGAAAGCCAATTAAGTGAAGTTCCGCTCCGCCAGATTGATGAACTCCAGCGAGAAGTCCTCCATTCCCGCGCGCTGCTGCCGGACCTTACCCATGAAGTAGTTGTAGAAGATGAGGGCCGGGATCGCGGCGGCGAGCCCCGCGGCGGTGTTGACGAGGGCTTCCGAGATCCCGGGGGCGACGGCGACGATCGACGTCGAGCCGGTCGTGCCGATCGCGCGGAAGGACTGCATGATTCCCCAGACCGTGCCGAAGAGGCCGATGAACGGACAGGCCGAGGCGGTCGTCGCGAGAAAGGTCATGTACTTCGTCAGCCGCGAGAGCTCGACCCCGATCGCGCGCTCCAGGGCGCGCTCGATCCCGGAGATGTTGCGGATCAGGAAGCGCTGGCTCGTCGTGATT
>DASRPJ010000251.1:0-9139 GCA_035646435.1 Thermoanaerobaculia bacterium
GAGTCGGCGGCGGCGGCGGGAAGGCCCCGGGCGCGGAGGGCCTCGTCGGGGAGGTCCAGAATCTCCGACGCCGCGAGAGCCTCGTGCCCGTACCACGGGTCCGACGCATCCCGGCGGCCGAGGTGTGCGACGTCCCTGCTCTCGACGAGAGGATTGGAACCGGCGAGTCGAGCGAGTGGGGTGTCGCCCCGACCGACGGCGAGACCCGGACACATGCTGGCCACCGAGCCCGTTTGCGATTCCTGCGGCGTGGCGAAGTCCGCGTGGCTTATTCCACGTAGGCGAGACCGATCCCCCCTCCCGCTGCCCGCCGCGCGCCGAGAAGGGACCCGAGGACGATGCTGCAGTCGCCTCCGAGGACCACGACGAAGCGCCCATCCCCGGCAGCCGTCGCGATCCGTTTACCAAGCGACGCGGAGTAGGCCGCGACCTCGGGTTCGTTCCGCGCGCGACCGGGCGGGCGAACGGAGTCGCGATACGCAGGCGGAACGACGTCTCCGAGCGAAAACGGGGACAGACCTATTCTTTGGAGAGTGAGTGACTCACGCCCGATCTAGAGTTTCTGCCCTTTCGCCGCCTGACCGCGCAGCAGAAAGGTCTTGGGGAACCTGCCCTCGCCGCAGACCTGGAAGGAACCGAAATCTCTGAACCACGGCCCTTCCGGAGCGTCGGGCTCCGATTCTCTCCACAGCTTGAGCTGGTAGAGGTCCTCCACGGTGATCTTGCGGTCGCGGAGACGATCGAAGAGGTGGTTTCGAAGCGCGGGCGGAAGGTCCGTCCACTGGATCTTCGGCACTAGTCGCCGAAGGTCATCCGGGCAAGCTCTTCCTTCAGGCGGCTCTGCTCCGAGGGGTCCGAGGTGTGAGCCAGCCGGTCGGCAAGCTCGAAGAACGTCCTCTTTTCCCGCTCCCGCTCTTCGAGGCCCGTCTCGATCAGCTCCACGATCACGCGGTTCGCGCTCGCGCGCCGACGCTTTGCGAGCGCTTGAACACGCCGGGCGAGGGCGGGCGGAAGGCTGACGCTTTGACGGACGGGTTTCTCGGATCCGGCCATCGCTGCATGGTACACCACTCCGCACCAGAGTGCACCATGGAGAGCCTTTCTGAATTCAGCCGACCAGGCGCCCGCACGAGGGCCGGCTCGAGCGCAAGAATCATTCTGCCCGTTCGGCCCGCGGGCCGCGCGAGGGCCCGGCGCGCGGACGCACCGAGCGTTTCCTTGCAACAAGTGGAGATGGGACTCGGATTCGTCGCAGTTTCTTATATAATTAATTCGTGAGGACGTTTGGAATTCCGTTGGAACGATTGGAACGAGAGCCACATCTCGGAGCACGGCGTGGACCCGCGGGAGGCGGAGGAGGTCGTGCGCGGGGCCCGTTCCCCGTATCCGCTCGTGAGCACCGATGACAAGCTTCTCGTCTGGGGTCCGACCGCCGACGGGAGATTCCTCCAGGTCGTCTTCCTGGTGGACGACGAGGATTCGTTCTTCGTGATCCATGCCCGGCCGCTCACCGAGAAAGAGAAAAGGCGTATCGCAGGAGACTGAGATGACGGAGAGAGTACGGCGCAGACGGCAACCGATCGAAGCGAGAGCCTCGAAGCTGGCCGAGGGAACGGCCCGTTACGACCGGGAAATGGTGATCGACGAGTTCGCTCCGATGACGGCGGTGGAACGGGCTCGATGGGCGCGCGCAAAGCGCAAGCCCGGTCGTCCCCGGCGGGGGAAGGGCGCCAAGGTCATATCGGTCAGCGTCGAGCGCGGCTTGCTGTCACGCTCGGATGCCCTTGCGAAAGACCTCGGATTGAGCCGCGCCGGCTTGATCGAGCGAGGCCTCCAGGCGGTTCTCGCGGCGGAGGGAAGGCGCTGATCGACGAAAAGGTACTAACCAAAGAAAACGGGACAGATCAATTTTTTCGGGAATCGCCTGACTCGATCCCAGGAAAATAGATCCGTCCCCTTCCCATCGAGAGGCAGTCGATCGAGGCCTATCGAGAAGAAGGATCCTCTCGGCCGAGGACGAGATCGATTCCGGAGAGAACGGTTTTAAGCAGGCTCTGCGAAACGTGGCCGGTCCGCTCGGTCAGGAAGTCGCGGTCGACCGTGACGATCTGAGAGACGTT
The DNA here is from genome assembly GCA_035646435.1 of Thermoanaerobaculia bacterium. Classification (GTDB taxonomy): domain Bacteria; phylum Acidobacteriota; class Thermoanaerobaculia; order UBA5066; family Gp7-AA6; genus Gp7-AA6. Next base: position 2,121 of record DASRPJ010000251.1, read on the forward strand.
GGCAACGGAGTCTTTGGGGAGTCCGGTCGCACGGGCTCGCAGGGTCACGTTGCCGGGCGCAACCGCAAGCCGCAGGTTGCTCGTCAGGGCGACCGCGACGACCGTCGCGATGCGGCTCCGATTGAAGGCGTCCCCCTGCACGATCAGGACGGGCCTCCGAAGGCCGGGACCCGACCCGGCGGGCTCCGGAAGGTCGGCCCAGAAGACGTCCCCCTGGGCGACGACCACTCACCAGTCCGTCGAACGAAGGACCCGGCGCGCGCTCTGGCGGACGAAACGATCGGAACCGGAATCTTCCGCTTCGTAGAGCGCATCGAGCGCGGCGGTCACCGTCGCCGGGTCGTGCCGGGCGACGTACTCGGAGAGCGCGTCGCTGTACAGCTGGCTTCTCGACTTTCGCATTCGGCGGGCGAGCTTTTCGGCCCTCTCGAACACCGTGTCGGGAACGGAAACCGCGGTCTTCATACCATTAGTATAACCGAGCGGTCGGAGGTTTCGTTGTCCGTTCGCGGGTCGCCGCCGGGAAAGGCCCTTGACCCGGTGTACGTTTGTGCATGCAGTTTTCCGTGTGCCGGACGGGGAGCCGGAATGGACATGGAGCATCGACAAGGGGCGGGGGAACCTTCGGAAACACGGCGTCGCGTTCGGGGAAGCGGTCACGGCGCTCGGAGATCCTACGAGGAGGAACCGTGAAGCGCGAATACGATTTCTCGCGCGGAAAGCGGGGATCGGTCATCCCGGTCCCGAGGGGGAAGACCCGAATCACGATCCGGCTCGACAAGGACGTGATCGACTGGTTCCGCTCTCAGGTAGAGGCCGCCGGAGGCGGGAACTACCAGACCCTGATCAACTCGGCTCTGAGGAATTGCGTCGGCGAAGTGACATCGGAGATCGCGGAGGCGGGAGCCGGGTACGGCCGGGAATTCGGAATAGACGGGTTCGGCCCCATGACGCCGGCGGCGCAGGCTCGGTGGGCGCGTGCAAAGCGCAAGACCGGTCGTCCCCGGCGCGGGGCGGGCGCGAAGGCCATCTCCGTCAGCGTGGAACGCGAACTGCTCTCACGCTCGGATGACCTGGCGAAGGACCTCGGACTGAGCCGCGCCAGCCTGATCGAGCGAGGCCTGCACGCCGTGCTCGCCGCCCAGGGAAGGGGCTAGGAAAACAACTGACCCCGCGGCTTCGAGGCCGGTCGGGGTGGGGCTCGGCCGATCGGGCGAGATCTACGGACATAACGCTTGACGTTATTAACGAGTAGCGTTATGGTTTGTCCTTGATCCGAAGCTTTCGGAGTTCCGAAGCGAGACGGATCTTCGAGCGGGTAGGTACACGCCGATTTTCGCCAGGTCTGCAGCGGGTCGCGCTGAGAAAACTCGTAATGCTCGATGCCGCTGAATCCCTCGAGGATCTTCGAGCACCACCCGGGAATCGGCTCGAGAAGCTCTCGGGGAAGCGGATGGGTCAGCACAGCATTCGGATCAACGACCAGTGGCGGATCTGTTTCGAGTGGCGGGACGGCGACGCCCATCGGGTCGAGATCGTCGACTACCACTGAGGAGGACCGATGGCTGCGAAGAAGTTGGCGCCTGTTCATCCGGGGGAGGTGCTCCTGGAAGAGTTCCTCGGTCCATTGGGGCTGTCGCAGTATCGGCTTTCGCGCGAGATCAACGTCCCTCCGCGACGCATCAACGAGATCGTTCATCGAAAGCGCGCCATCACGGCAGACACGGCGCTTCGTCTTGCGCGCTTCTTCAGCACCTCGGAGCGGTTCTGGCTGAACCTGCAGTCTCGATATGACCTGGAGATCGAAAGGGACAGGCTGGGTAATCGGCTGCGGAAGGAAGTCTCTGTGCTGGCGCGAGCGAGTTAACGACCTCCGCCGGCCGAGCGCAGCTTCGGCTGACCCCGCGATTCCGACGTCCGGCGATACGCCCCCGGCGCCTCCGACGAGCGTAGTCGAGGCGCCGCTTCCGCCAGGGCTCGATCGCAGCCCGACAAAGAGAGTTGTCAGCCTCGGGGGTTCGGCGCCCTGCTGATTCAGACATCACCAGCCTCACCGATGGAGGCCCGGATGGGCGACTCAGCTAGTGAACAACGTGTCGAGAGAACACAGCTAGTTCGCTGCGATCGGAGGCATCGGTTTCTCACCGAGGACGAATCCTACGAGCTTGAGGAGAGATGGAATGAACCCTGTCATCCCCACGACCAGCGCCATCATGTTGTCGAAGCGACCTTTTTGCGTCACAACGAACAGCACAAGAACGATCACCAGGGCTATCGAGAACGGCCGCTGGAAGTGGTCCCACGCACTCTTCAGGGTGGTCTGCTCCACGTCGTCGACTTCCTTGCGGCAGCGCGTGGACACGACGAAGCGGCGGAACGTCTCGTTCATGAGCCGCAGATGAGGGTCCCGGCGGATCAGACCGCGCGAGATCAACCGCCTGACCGCCTTGCCGTCCTTGTAGTTTGCGAAGCCTTCCTCTCCCAGGTGCTCGAGCACGAGCTTCTCGACCGGCGAGCAGCACGCCCAGAGACCTTCGTAGTAGCTGGCCGCGCGCGCCTCGAACTCCTCGAGAAGCTCCTCAGTGTCGAAGCCTTCCGGTCCTCGGCGCGCGACCATCCGGCTCAGGTCCTCATAAACCGGCAAGAGATAGGGGTTACCCGCATACTCGCGATCGAGCGCGTTCCGTACCGCCCGGTGCTGTTTTGTGTAGAGGTAGGCGGGAAGAATGTTCCAGCGCCAGCGCCACTTGCTTCCCAGGGCCCGCTCCCACCGGGTGACCGCCCCGGGCCCACTCGAAGAGCCGTCCGCATCGGTTGCGAAACGGGGGTCGACGTCGACGACCACGAAGGATGACGTGAGCAACGCCGACCACCGCTGCTCGGCGCCCGCGCTCTTGTCGCGCTGGGAGACCGACTGACCGGTCCGCTCCTCGCGAATGAGAGGAGCCGGACCGACAGCTGAAAGCACGATCAGCCTCCGGCGGCGAACCTGCACGAGCTGCTCGATGAGCCACAGCTTCTTCTCGCTCAGCTGACGATCGTCCGCACCGTGCTCGAAGTGATCGACCACAATGGGTTCCCCGGGAAGGGCCCGGTCGAGCGCGGACAACGCGCTGCTCCAGTCAACTTGCGCCGCCAGGTCCACTTTCGGGTACCGTCGCCCTGCAAGGTAGGTCGCCCTCAATTCCTCTTTTCGGCAGACGACGAACGTACTCTGGCCGGCCGTCGTGAAGCCTCCCGCCGTCGGCGACCAGAGCGGCATGTCCATGAGGAAAACTCGGCGGGCGACGAACCTGGCGACACCGAATACGAGGGCGCCCACGAACAGGAAGACGATGAACAGACCGGGGAACGTTCCGAAGGCTGGAACGATAGAGCTGATCATCAAAGTGCCTTTACCGTGGTCGACTCCCGTCAGGACGAGGCGACCGCCCGGTTCGCGATTCCACCGATGGGTGTTGTCGTTCGCCTCGTCGTGAAGCAGCTCTCGCATGGCGACGGAAGACTCCGAGTAATAGGGCAGGAACGGTTCGAGTAGCTCAACGAAATCTGCGTCGGTGCGGTCGCGTCGTTCGTTTCGGACACCGTGCTCTGCCACGGCCGCTGCAAACCGGCCCCGCGACTCCTCCGGCACGGAGTCGAGGGGGAGATCCGCGAAATAGATATCGACAGGCGGGATCGAGTGCTTGCGACGCTGGCCGTACTCGAACTGAAGCTGCGGACAATCGATTGCCAGCCGGCGGGCGACGATTCCGGGAGCAGGGTCGAGGCACTTGTTCCTCGATAAGTTCAAAGACCGAGGCCGCGCGACAGGCTGCGCCGGTGCCGGCGGCTGCAAAATTCTCTCTTTGGCCGTGTCCGACAATTTGCCGAGATCCGATTCCACTCGCCGCCGCCGCTCCTCGAGTCCCGTTGCCAGACTCCGCTGCGCGTACTTGAGGAACGGCATTACCTGCACCGAGTGAGCGACCTTGAAGCTCGCGACGGTCGGCAGGACGGCAGTGATCACCAGCAGCAGAGTCGCGGTACACATGTAGGCGAGAGGAAGGAGCGTGTTGGGCTGGGGATCGGGGAAGCCGGGGACTCCGCGCTCGGGCTCTTCCGGAATCTGGTTGCCGGGCACGAGCGCGCGACGTTCCATCTTTAGTCGGATATATGTCAAAGCCCAGGCCAGCGGCGGGACGACAAAGACAGAAATGATGAGGGTCCATCCTGCGGACCTCGAATCCCCCCAGTAGATGACGATCCCGACACTGATTATCAGGACGAGGTAGATCCCGATCAACTTGAGATACGCAGAAAGTCCTCCCGGAAGCGGCCAGAGCCACGTCGCTCGCTTCGAGGGACGGAGCAGCACGAAGAGGCACACCAAGACGTAACCCAGCGCGTACACGACCATGAAAAGGAGCGTCGTCACGATCAGATCGACGTTCACGCTCCGGATCAGATCTTTTTCATAGAAGGTGACGAGTGACCAGGGGAGACCCGCGAGCGGGCTCACGTGCGCGCGGTAGTCGCGGCCCCAGTACTGGATGTCGAGGAGCTCCGCCCGTCGAGCCTGGACCGCCGAGCGAAGACGGCGGTCGAAATCCGTTTCCGGGAAGAACTGCTCCAAGGTGTTACGAGCCTCGTCCGAATGAAAGACCACGCGCCCGGTGCCGCCGTCCTCGATCACCGCGAACCCGAAGCCGGGTGCGAGAACCGGGTCGATCAGCGAGATCATTGGAATCGCGAGGGCGGCCACCGGAAGCTCTTTCGAGTCCGTCGCGGTCGCGAGGACCGCCTGCGGTTGGAGTCGCGTGGAGGAGCGGTTGGAGCTCAACACGATTCCCTTTATCTCCGGCATGTCGCCGGCCTTCCGGAGTGACCAGGTGTCGTTCCCGATCACCTGCCTGAAGTAATCGCGGTCCTCGACCGAGATCAGGCGCGTTTGGTCGGACCGAGTGCTCCATTTCAGTTTCTGGTTACCTTCATCATCGATCAAGAAGAAAGTCTCGAAGAAGGGATAGAAGGAGAAGTCCGGCGCCGCGAGCTTGGCGAGAGCATCCGCGATTGCGTTGGATTCCTCCCCGCTCTTGCCGACCGCTCTCCGCAGCGCCTCGAGCTGGCTGTGCGCGGCGGCGATCTCGCCTCTCATGTTCGACTGAACCTCGGCGGAGAACGCGAGAAGGCGATCGTCGGCTTGCGATCTCAGACGCCAATAGGAATAGACGTCCAGTGCGTAGAGCGTACCGAGCAGCAGTATCAGAAGGCTGGAGACTCCGATCAAGAGCACGTCGAGAAGCGCGACCCGCTGGCGCGGACCGATCAGAGCAAGCTTGATGAAGGGCCAGCTCACGACGAGCATGAGGAGAAGGCCCGCACTGATGAGCATCGTCGTGAAGGAAATCGACAGACGACGCTCGCTAAGTGTCGCGTTCGAAACCAGGCCGGCTACCACGAGGCCCGGTTCGCGTCGTCGGTCCCCAGGCGTCGGCTGAACGGTGGGTGTGGGGGTCGCCGCTTTGTCTTTCGGAGTCGGCGTCGTGGCGTTGGCATCGCCGGAGCTCGCCGGGGTGGGTTGGGCGGGGGCACCTGCGAGCGTCTGGGCTTCTGAACCGATTCCTCGGAGCTGCAGCTGGCCACAGCACGGACGCATGAAGAGCCTGTATTCGCTGCCGCTCAACTTCGCGCGCATCAGCGCCGTGTGGGTCGCCGACCTGGCAAAATCCCCTTGCCCGACCAGCGTTGCCAGATCGGCGACATAGATGTCTTCGTCGCCGGCGCGCGCGAGAGCCATCCCATCCGACGTGGAGAGGAAGACCACGTCGAAGACGTCCTTCTGCAACGTCGCACCGAGCGGTTGCAGGAGGTGCTCGTCGAATCGGACCTGGAGCCGGTCTCCGAAGCTGGACTTCAGCTCGAGCCACAGCTGACCGCGTGAATCGCGGAACAAAACGGGCTGCTCGACTTCGGGCGGCGGGATCGGCCGAGGCCCTTCAGCGATCTTCCACCGGCGGCGAGGATCCGGCCTGCGAGTCGCCCTGGCGGCATTCGGATCCGGATCCTTGACGACGTTCCCGAAGATCCGTTCCTGTCGATCGACCCAGGCTTCGATGTGGCCGCTGATCGTCGTCAGGAGGCGAAGGTTGCTGCTGCTCAAGTAGCTCGACTGGGTCTTGAGGCGATAAAGGTAGTAGCCGGAAACCGCGAACACTGCGGCAAGCGTGAGAATCACCGGCAACCGGAGCTTGCGGAGCACGGCGGAGTCGAACACTCGCAGCACTCTCTAGACCTCCGCCCAGCTGTGTTCGCCGGGAGAGGCTACAAGGCGCATTGATATCCTGCCTGGAGATGAAGTGTATGCTCCGGCACGTTTTTGGGACATGCACCGGCGATAGGCGGCTAAGTCACTTCACGTCAGGAGGTCGCAGGCGGCTCTTCAGCGGCTGGACGCCCTTGAAGAGGCCCCCGCGAAATCCTAAGCACCTTCCCCGAACGGCTTCGGTGACTCCGCGCTTCTGACGCCCGCCGATACGCCCCCGGCGCCACGCCGATCCAGCGCTTTCCGGCGGCTGGACGATCGGACAAGAAATGTGGACGAAGTGGCGGCACCCGTCCAAGACGCCCGGCGTACTTGGGGGCAGGAGGAATGACAATGCGCTCCATCGTACCCGTTGCCCGGCTCCTTTTCGTCTCGATCTTCCTGGCCTCCGTCCCCGGCCACTTCCGGGCGCAAACGATTGCTTACGCGGGCCAGGCGGGGGTCCCGTACGCGACGATCCTCGTCCCGCTCTCGGGTCTCCTGGCGCTCGCGGGCGGACTCTCGATCCTGCTCGGCTGGCACGCGCGCGTCGGCGCGTGGCTGCTCGTCCTGTTCCTCGTCCCGGTGACGCTCGCGATGCACGCGTTCTGGACGATGCCGGACCCGATGACGCGGATGATGCACCAGGGCATGTTCATGAAGAACCTCGGACTCCTGGGCGGCGCGCTCCTGATCGCGTACTTCGGCGCCGGCCCGGTCTCGCACGACGAGCGGG
>DASRPJ010000252.1:0-4880 GCA_035646435.1 Thermoanaerobaculia bacterium
CGTGGAACAGGGAATGGAACAGTGAGGGGGCGAAGGATGTCGAACGTCCGGCGCGCGCTCGCGCTCGTCCTCGGGCTCCTCTTCGTCGCGGCGTCCGGGGTTTCGCAGGAAGCCGCGAAGCTCGAGGCCGAGGCGAAGAAGGCTTTCGACTCCGGCCGCTTCCGGGAGGCGGCGGAGAAGTACGCGCGCGTCGCGGACTCCGCGGAAACGCCCGCCGACCGCAAGGGCGACCTGTACCTGAACAGCGCATGGGCCTACTACATCGCGGGCAACTCGAAGAGCTCGCGCGACAGCCTGCGGGCGGCGTACTCCGCGAAGCCCGACCTCGTCGTCGTCGGCGACCTGTACAGCCCCGACTTCGCGCGTCTCGCGCAGACCGTGAAAGCCGAGATCGGGGTGACGGCCCCTGCGCCAGCTCCCGACCCCGCCGCCACGCCCCCCGGCGGAGGCGCGGCGCCCGGCGCGCCGGCGCCCATCGAGCCGATGGTCAACGTCCTGCCGCTGGTCGACGCCGCCGACAAGGCGCTCGCTCTCGGCGACCTGTCCGGCGCGATGACGAACGCCCGGCGAGCCGCCGACCTCGACCCGCGAAACGCGGAGGCGCACCGTCTCCTCGCGGAGATCGCGGTCGCGACGGGCCACGAAGCGGACGCCGAGCGCGAGTTCACGGCGGCGCTCGCCCTCGACTCCCGGAGCCCCCGCTCGGAGCTCGGTCTCGGGCGGATCGCGGAGCGCCAGCAGAAGTGGAGCACCGCGGCGAGTCACTACTCCCGCACGCTCGAGCTCGACGCGCGCAACGTCGCCGCCGCGACGGGACTCGCCCGCGCTCTCCTCGCGACGGGCGACGAGAGCGGCGCGCGGCTCGCGTACGGCCGGGCGCTCGAGATGGAACCGGGCGCGGCGCCCGTGCGAAACGAGCTGGGCGTCCTGCTCTATCGCGCGGGCGAAGTCGATCAGGCCATGACGCACTTCTCCGAGGCCGTGAAGGCCCGCCCGCAGGAAGCGGCCTATCGCGAGAACCTGGGGCGCGCCTACCGCCGCAAGGCCATGGCGAAAGAAGCGGAACGCGAGCTCGCGGAAGCCGCGGGCCTCGGGACGCCGTCGGCGAGCCTCTGGTCGGCGGTCGGCCACCTGCGCGTGGAGCAGAAGCAGCTGGACGAGGCGCGCGCGGCCTTCACGTCGGCGCTTACCGCCGAGCCGGGCAACGAGGAAGCGGCGGCCGGCCTCGCCTTCGTTCACGTGGAAGCGGGCCGGCTCCCGGACGCGGAGAAGGTCCTCCTGGACGCGCTCCAGACGACCCCGAACTCCGGCGCGCTCTGGAACGACCTCGGCGTCGTGCGGCTCCGCCGCGGCGACTTCGCCGGGGCCGCCGAAGCGCTCCGCAAGGCGCTCACCGTCGAGAACCCCCCCGAGCCCACGCGCGCGAACCTGGAGCGCGCCGAGCAGCTCCTCGCCATCGAGCGCGCGGCGAGCTGACGCCCTGGTCCTTCTGCTCGCCTTCCTCGCGTCGACCCTCGCCCCCGCGACGGCTGTGAAGGTTTCCGACGACGCCCACCGCGCCGAGATCGAAAAGTGGCGGTCGCGGCGCATCGAGAGGCTGAAAGCCGACGACGGCTGGCTCACGGTCGTCGGGCTCTTCTGGCTCGAGCCGGGAGAGAACGGCGTCGGGTCGGGCAAGGGGAACCGGGTGATCCTGCCCGCCGGGAAGGCGCCCGCAAAGCTCGGGACGATCCGGCTCTCGGGAAACGAGGCGCGGCTCGAGGTCGCCCGCGGAGTCGACGTCACACACGACGGAAAGCGCGTGGAGTCGCTCGTCCTCGCGTCCGATGAACAGGGTGACCCCACGCTCGTGCGCCACGCGACGCTCTCGTTCCACCTCATCAAGCGGGGCGATCGACTGGGCGTGCGGGTGCGCGACTCCGCGAGCGACGCGCGCCAAGGCTTCCACGGCATCGCCGCGTACCCGGTCCGGAGCGCTTGGCGCGTGACGGGGCGCCTCGACCCGTACCCGCCCGGAAAGACCATTCCCGTCCCCAACGTCCTCGGGACCGTTTCGAACGACCGGTCGCCGGGCGCCGTCGTCTTCGAGGTCGGCGGCAAAACCTACCGGATCGACGCCGTCGAGGAAGAGGGCTCGGACGAGCTCTTTCTCATCTTCGGCGACCGCACGAACGGTTTCGAGACGTACGGCGCCGGACGGTTCCTCTACGTCGCTCGCCCCGGCCCGGACGGGAAGATGGTCATCGACTTCAACAAGGCCTACAACCCGCCCTGCGCGTTCACCGCGTACGCGACGTGCCCCCTCCCGCCCCCTCAGAACCGGCTCGCGCTCCGCGTCGAGGTCGGCGAGAAGGAATACGGAGATCACTAACTTCCCAGAATCAAGCAACGCCATTCTCCGAGGGCATCCAATGATCTCAATTCGCACATGCCAAGCCGTCTTCGCGGCCGCCCTGTCCGTTGCTGGGCCCGTGAGCGCCCAGAGCCCGCTTTACGAGAAAGTCCTTTTACCTGTCGTCGTCGAGGGGCCTCTGAGCGGTGCATTCGGATCATCGTGGGTCACCGAAATCCGGATTCTGAACCGGGGTCCGGAGGCGGTGGCGGTCTTCGGCATCCTTCCCAATTGCTTTTTCGAGTGCGCCGATCCCGCGATCCTGAATCCGGGCGTTACGTTTCGCCCCAGAGTTTCCTTCGGGGAACAAGGTCTCAACGGCGTTTTCGTCCATCCGGCCGCTGGCTACGCCGATGACCTCTCCTTCGGACTTCCTTTCGAGACCTCAGCCGACAGAGCCAGACGTGGGGAACCGAGCTGCCCGCGGTACACGAGCGGAGTTTCCGAAGCGACAAGGTCTCCCTCATCGACATCCCCTTGACGGCTGGCTTTCGCCACGTGCTACGAATCTACGAGCTCGACGCGCGGGAGCGAGAGGCGTCAGTCCGCGTTCGCATGTACCGGATCGTTCCGGAGAACAGGGAGCCGAACGCAACGCCGGATCCGCTTCTTGGCCAAGCGGTCGTCGGACTTCGGTTTCCATTGCCTCAGTTACTGGATGCCCACCCCGGTTACGCGGCCGTGTCGGATCTATCGACAATCGCGCCGCTCGGTAACGAAGACCGGGTCCGCCTCGAAATCGAACCCGTCACTCCGGGCCTGCGCATTTGGGCGTTCGTCACCGTCGTGAACAACGAGACTCAACACGCGACGGTCATTACGCCGCAATAGTGGCCCCCAGATCAGAGAGGTCTGCTAGAAGGCGGACGTGTCTGCCACGCTCCTGAGTTGGCCCCGCGGATTCTCGTAGGTCTTGCTGGCGCCGCTCTCTGTGTCGGTGACGGTGATCGTGTACTCCACGTCCGACATGGCGCCGAAGAATACCCAGAAGCGACCGTTTACCGCCCTGCCGTCGACGACCTTGATGACCAGCTCGACATTGTTGCTCGTGAAGAACCAGAAGTAGCCCGCATCGGCCGTGAACGGAACGCCTTGGCCAAGACCAGATGTCCCGAGCGCGCGCCACGCGACCTGAACGCGGAACCTGGCCCCGTTCAGACAGAGAGTCGCGGCGCCTGGCGTACATGAGGCCGTGGTCTCGTCGTATACGAATACACCCGCCCCACCACCACCGAAGAGTCCGGACGCCGTCCCCGCGTATATACGGCCCCCGGCCGGTGAGAACACGATAGCCCCAGCATAGACACCGTGGGGGATCCCTGCATCGAAGAGGCTCCAGGTTGCGCCACCGTCGGTGCTTCGGAACAAGCTCTCGAAGGGGCCACTACCCACGTAAAGCCTGGCCGGATCGGACGGGTCGACCGCTGGCGCGCCGAGGAGGTTCTCGCTCTCGAAGATAAGGTCCCACGTGGCTCCGCCGTCAGTGCTCCGGAGAATCTGGTGCGCAGTTGTTGCCACATACACAGTTGCTACATAAACAGTCGCCGGGTTGGAGGGATCGATTGAGATGTCAACGACGAACGCACCGGCGGGGCCAGTGACGAACCAGGTCGCCCCGCCGTCAGTGCTCTTATAGAGGCCCGCGTAGCCCGCGCTGGCATACACCGTGCGTGCATCCTCCGGGTCCGCCGCCAAGGCGGAGACTATCGCGTCGGTTAGCCCGCTGGAAATCCAGGTTCCCCCAGCGTCGGTACTCTTGAAAACCCCGGCTCGCGTGCCCGCGTAGATGGTGTTGGGAGCGGCAGGGCTAGTGGCCACCTGCCCGACCCTGAGGTTTGTCAGACCAGTACTCGCGGCGGTCCAAGTGTCTGCCCGATCAATACTCTTGAACACGCCGCTGCCGGCGGTTCCGGCGTACAGAGTCCCGGCAGGCGAGACAGCTACCACAGACACCGGGCTAGTCGCAAGACCATTGGTCCTTGATAACCAGGTCGAGCCGCCGTCGCTGCTTCGAAGGACGCGTTGAGTGCCTGCCCCCGCATAGATCGTAGTCGCGTCGTTCGGATCTAGCGCTAGGCTGCCCACCCCAGTGTTTACCGGGCCGATGCTCGTCCACATGCCAGCTCCCGCGAGCGCGGGTGCAGAGAAAGCGAGAATGATACTCAGTGCTAACCAGACCTGCCGAGCCGATGGGCTGTATAGGCGCATGGGTTCCTCAGTATAGGTTGTCTACGACGACGGCAAAGTCCTGTTGAGACGTCCCTGGGTTGACAGGATGAAGTGCATCGGCCACGAGGCTCTCGGCATTAACGTAAACTCTCACGATGGAGCCCGTCGCGTAGTATCCCGCGGGAATGATGATCTCCTCCACATTGTTGAGTGCGTCGCGCTTCCGGCCGCTCGAGCTTGTAAAGCCCGTACCCGAGTTGATGTTGTTTCCGTACCAGCAGGGGAAGCACGCGGTCTGATAAGCGCCGAGAAGAAGGTC
>DASRPJ010000253.1:0-4031 GCA_035646435.1 Thermoanaerobaculia bacterium
ACGCGATGGCCTCGTGGCTCCTTTCAACGGCCTGAGTGTAGTTTCGGCAGGCCTTCCGAGTCAACGGTTTGCAGCGTCTCGAGGCCCGTCCGCTCGCCCGCCGGAGCGGGATCCGATCCGCCCTCGCCGGGACGCGGCTTCGGGAGCCCGGAGTTCGGCTCAACTCCTCTTGTCCGCCGCTTCGAGCGTCGCGATCAGCTTCTCGAGGCGCTCCCGGACGGCCTCCTGCTCGCGCTCGAGCTTCTCGACCTCGCCGCGCGAGTCCGAAGCGTCCTTCTCGGCCTTTCTCGCGCTGGCGAGATCGGCTTTCAATTTTTCGACGGTCCCGCGGGACTCCGCGGCGTCCTTCTCGGCCCGGCGCGCCATGGCGAGGTCCGCCTTCAGCTTGTCGTTCTCGCGGTCGAGCGTGCTGAGACGCTCGAGCAACTTCTCGATCTTGCGGTCGAGCGCGTCGAAGACTTTCGTCGTGTCCATGTGAAGAAGCTATCAGCTCTCCGCTACCCGCCGTCAGCCCCGAACCGGGTTCGGAGCGCGGCGGCGAGCCGGTCCCGCTCCGTGTTGACCTCTTCCTGCTCGAGCGTGCGTTCCGACGACCGGAAAGTGAGCCGAACGGTCGTCTTCACCTGCCCCTCGGGAACGCCCGGGCCCGTGTAGCGGTCGAAGAGCCGCAACGACTCGAGGTTCGCGAGCCCGAGCCCGCGGGCGAACTCGTCCACGCTCTCCCACGGGATCGTGGCGGGGAGCGAGAACGAGAGATCGGCCACGATCGGCGGAAACAGGGAGAACGCGCGGAAGCGAACGGACCGCGCCTCCCGGGGAATCGCGTCGACGAGGATCTCCCCGGCGGAGACACCTTCCCGGAGACGCCGCTTTTCACGCTCCGCTCTCCCGACGAGCCCGATGACCCCGAGCAGAGCTCCGGCCTTCGTTTCGCACCGCGCCGCCGCCCCCGTCACGAACGCCGGTGCCTCGAAGGATTTCCAGGCGAGCTCTTCCGCCGGCAGCCACCGATCGAGGAGGCGCTCGACGAGGCCCTTCGCGTCGTGGAAGTCCGCGTCGCGCGAGGCGGCCGGCGTGCTCCAGTGCGGCCGTGCCTCGCCGCCGAGCGCGAAGGCGAACCGCCGCGACTCGAAGGTATCGGGCCGGGCGGGATCACCCTCCGACCCGAAGGCGCGGCCGACCTCGAAGAGGCCGACGTGGCGGGCGCCGTGCCGGAAGTTGCGCGAGGCGGCGTCCAGGATCGCCGGGAAGAGCGTCGAGCGCAGGTGGGGCTTCGAGGCGTCCACCGGGTTCGCGAGCGAAAGCGGCTCCTTCGCGGTCCGCGTGGCCTCGAGCCAGGGAGCGAACCCGGACTCGTCGATTCCCCGATCGACGAAGGGGTAGGAGTACGTCTCGCGGAGTCCCGCGGCCACCGCTTCGTCGGAGAGCGCGTCTTCGATGATCCGCCGCGGCTCGAGGTGGCCGCCCGCCCCGGCCGTCGCGGGCAGCCGCGAAGGGAGCCGGTCGTAACCCCACGCCCGCAGCACCTCCTCGACGAGGTCCTCTTCGATCGAGACGTCCGCGCGAAACGAGGGCACCTCGGCGGTCAGGCGCCGGGCGCTCCTCGTCGCGATCGAGAACCCGAGCCGGGTGAGCGCTTCCGCCGCGAAGTCGAGGTCGAGACGGGGATCGCCCGCCAGAATTCGGAGCCGGTCGAGCCGCAGGACGACCCGCCGGCGGGGCAGCGCCGCGCCGCGGGCGTCGATCCGTCCCGGCAGGAGCGTGCCTCCGGCCGCGGCGAGAAGGAGCCGGGCGGCGAGGTCGAGCGCCGCCGGGATCATCTCCGGGTCGGCGCCGCGCTCGAACCGGTGCGATGCGTCGGTGTGCATTCCGAGGCGGCGCGACGTCCGGCGGACCGCGACCGGGTCCCACCACGCCGCTTCGAGGAGGACGTTCTTCGTCGCCGGCGACACCGCGGTATCGAGACCTCCCATGATCCCGGCGAGGGAGATCGGGCGCTGTCCGTCGGCGACGACGACGTCGGTCGGCTCGAGCGCGCGTTCGACTCCGTCCAGCGTGACGAGCTTCTCGCCCCGCTTCGCCTTGCGGACGACAATGCGTCCGCCCGCCACCTTGTCGAGGTCGAACGCGTGGAGGGGCTGCCCGAGGTCCCAGAGCGCGTAGTTCGTCGCGTCGACCGCCGCGTCGATCGACTTCGCTCCGATCCCCGCGAGGCGGGCGCGCACCTGCGGGGATGAGGGCGCGTTCGCGATCCCGCGCACGACGCGGGCGCCGAACCGCCGGCAGAGCCGCGGGACCGCGATCTCGACGGACGCGATCTCTTCGACCGAAGGACCGCTCGCCGGGAGCTCCCCCTCGGCACCCGGGTCGCGGAAGGGAATCCCCGCCATCGCGGCGACCTCGCGCGCGAGGCCGCGGTGGCTCATCGCATCCGGACGATTCGGGGTGATCTCGACGTCGAGAACGACGCCTTCGCCCTCGCCTTCCGAGGACTCGATCGGGAGTCCCGCCCGGTCGAGCAGCTTCCGGACCCCGTCCGTGCCGCCGGCGTCCGCGATCGCGACACGGTCGCCGATCCACTCGAGCGCGAACTTCATGAAAGCGGCGCGAACTGGGAGAGGAACCTCTCCTCCCCGTCGAAGAGCAGGCGCAGGTCCGGAAACTCGTAGAGCATCATGGCGACGCGATCGAGTCCCAGCCCGAACGCGAATCCGCTGAACTCCTCGGGGTCGATCCCGCAGGCTTCGAGAACGCGGGGGTGGACTTCACCGGCCCCGGCGAGCTCGACCCATCCCGAGCCCTTGCACGTGCGGCAGCCCGCGCCGTTGCAGAAGATGCAGCTCACGTGCACGTCGGCGCCCGGCTCGACGAACGGGAAAAAGGTGGGGATGATCCGGGAGCGGGTCCCGGGTCCGAAGAGGGCCTCGAAGAATGCCTCGACGGTTCCCTTCAGGTCCGCCATCGATATCCCTCGGTCGACGACGAGCGCCTCGACCTGGTGAAAGACCGGCTGGTGAGTGGCATCTACCGATTCGTTCCGGTAAACGCGGCCGGGCGAGATGATCTTGATCGGTGCCCCGCGCTTCTTCATCTCCCGGATCTGGACGGGCGACGTGTGCGTCCGGAGGAGAAGCGGCGAAGGCGCCTGAAGGTCGATGAAGAGCGTGTCCTGCGCATCCCTTGCAGGGTGCTCCGGCGGGAAGTTGAGCGCCTCGAAGTTGTGGGCGTCGTTCTCGATCTCGGGCCCGTCGGCGATCGAGTAACCCATCCGGAGGAAGATCTCCTCGACCCGCCGCCGCACGATCGTGACCGGGTGGAGGGAGCCGGCCGGCACCCGGCGCCCCGGCAGGGTGACGTCGACCGCGGCCGCCCTTTCGCTCTTCTCCGTTTCACCGCGCGCGACGAGCTCGCCGAGGGCCCGGATGGCCTCCTCGATCTCCCGCTTGGCCGCGTTCGCGCGCGCCCCGTAGGAGGCTCGGTCCGCCGGCGGGATCTCCCGCATCCGCGCGAAGAGCGCGGGCACGAGGCCCTTCTCCCGGCCGAGGTAACGGCCCTTCAGCGCTTCGAAATCGGAGCGCGAGGAGACTCCACGGGCCGCCTCCTCGTGAAAGGCGGCGACCAGCTTCGAAATTGTGTCGTCGGCGGGGCCGGGACCGGGCTCCGCGGTCACGCGCCGCCGAGCGCCTGCTTCGCCACTCCGACGAGATGACGGAACGCCGTCGGGTCGGTCACCGCCAGATCGGCGAGCATCTTGCGGTTGATGTCGTTCCCCGCCTTCTTCAAGCCGTCCATGAGGCGGCTGTAAGAGATCTCGTTCTCCCGCGCGGCCGCGTTGATCCGGACGATCCACAGTCCCCGGAAGTCACGCTTGCGCGCCTTCCGGTCGCGATAGGCGTACAGGAGCGACTTCTCGACCTGCAGCTTCGCCATCCGGTACGACTTCGATTTCGTGCCGTAGTAGCCCTTCGCCAGAGCGAGCGTTTTCGCCCGGCGGTTCTTTCTCTTCGGTCCTCTCTTGACGCGAGGCATCT
>DASRPJ010000254.1:0-7249 GCA_035646435.1 Thermoanaerobaculia bacterium
AAGCTCGTCCGCACCGGGACGCCACCCACGACTCGATTCGCGCTCATGTGAACGAGGCGGCGTCCCTCGTAGCTCGAGAGAACGGGCGTCCCGAGCTCGGCCGCGTCGATCCCGAGAGTCGCGCGGTTCGCGGCGAGCCACGACCGGAACGCGAGCCACGCCGCCTGTTCATAGGCCGCGTCGGTCGCGGGAGCCGTCCCGCCGAGCGCCGACCACGTCAGCGAGTTGGCGGCGCCGGAGCCCGGAAGGAGGGGCTTGCCCGGAGCGAGCGTGCCCCAGTGTCCCGCGCGCAGGTCGTACGAGGCGAAGGCGTCGGAAATCCCGAGCGCCGTGATCTGTCCCTGGAGCCGCGTCGCGAGACTCGCGGGCAGCTTCGATAGCGGCTGATGGACCTGCACGAAAGCGAGCCCTGGAGCCGCGTGGGTCCGCGCCGCCACGGGGTCGCCCTCCGGCGGGACCTGAGCGATCGCCGCAGCCGCACAGAGCAGGACGGCACAGGCCGTGAGTGTGTTCCTCGTCATTTCTCCTCCTCGTCTGGCATCGGGTGTCATGGCTGGCTCTCCTAATGTCGCGGGGACAGGCCCTACGGGCCTGCAGCCGCTGCGGTCCCGCCGCAGCTCGTCACCGTGTAGCTGCCGGCGGGCGCCGCGCTGTTGGGCATGCTGTCGGGGAACACGAGGACCGCGCCTCCCTCGAACCGGATCCGCGAGAGGAACGCTTTCAACTGCCGGCCCGGCGGCGGGTTCCCGAGCGCGCTCGCCGGGACGACGATCCGGATCGAGCCGTCCGCGCTCGTGCCCGACGACGGATCGGCCGGAGTGCCGGCTGCCCCCGGATCGCCGTGGCCGTACGCGAAGCACGGCGCGGTCGACGCGCCGGCGCCCGGATTCGCCGTGTTCACCGGAAGGCAGGTCTGCGTGCCGAAGGCCATCTTGACGAACCGGTACGAAGGGAAGTCTCCGTCGAGGGCGAAAGTGATCGGCCACGTCGTGTCGGGCGTCGGCGCGGTCATCCCGCCCATCTTCAGAGTGAAAACGAACTTGCCGTCGGCGGTCTGCGCGACCGAAATGCTGCGGATGTCGTGCTCGGGCCGCCCTCCGGCCGAGTCGCCGGCCGGATCGGTCAGGACGGTAAACCCTTCGGCGCACGGGTCGCCCGCCACCGTGAGCGTGACCGTCGCGGGGTCGGTGCCTCCGCGGCCGTCGGAGAGCACGTATTCGAAGCTGTCGGTCCCGGTGAACCCGGCGGACGGCGTGTAGGTGATCGTGTCGTCCGCGTTGACCGTGACCTCCCCGTTCGCCGGAGAGGTGGCGCTCGCGACGTGGAAGAGGTCGTTATCCGGGTCGCTGTCGTTGGCGAGCACGTTCAGCTTGTGCGCGCGGTTGCTCGGTGCGGTGAGAGCGTCGTCGGCGGCGAGCGGCGCGCGGTTCGGCGGCGCGACGCACGCGTTCGGCTGCTCGGCCGGTGCGAGCGGCGTCACCGCGGCGCAGTCGCTCATCGGACCGCTGCAAGCGTCGTTGACGGTGCCGGTCGCCGCGAGGCCGCCGACGGGCACGACGCTGTAGAAGTACGTGAGCCCGTCGAGGAGATCCGTCTGGGTGAAGGTGCGCGGCGCCGTCGCCGGGATCCTCGCGACGCGCGTCTTGCCGGTGTCGCAGCCGTGGACGCCGTTCGTCCGGAGGACCCAGTACTCGAGGGCGTTCGGGACCGTCGTCCACGTGATCGTCGCGCTGCGGGCGCCGGCGACCGCGGTCACGGCGGGCGCCGACGTCGGGGCGGGCGCGTTCGAGCAGCCCGCGTTCTGGACGAGGGGCGCGCGGCACGCGATCCCGTGACGCCGGAACGCGTCGGAGATCGCGCTCATGTGAGGCGTGCCGTTCTCGATCGCGCCGTCGTCGTCGTCGGCGGCGAGGAGGTTGAAGTACCAGCTGTCGGCGTTGCACCCGCCGACGCGGACGTCGCACTGGTAACCGGTGACGACGCCCGGCCCGCCCGTGTAGAAGAGCCGCGTCGCGAGCCCGAGGGCCGTGCGGTCGTCGATCGTCGCGGAGGGATCCGCGCCCTTGCAGCGGCCTCCCGCGATCGCCCCTCCCGCGACGGACTCCCAGCCCTTCCCCTGGCACGGTAGGTCGCGCTTCAAGAGGTCCCAGAACGACTCGCCGATGATGGTGCCCTCGCAGTGGGTGTTGAAGCCGCACGGACCCGCGTTGAACGGCGTCGGCGGCACCACGCGCGCGCCGCAGTTGCCGGGGACCGTCGGGTTCTGGTCGAGGACCCACGCGAGGTCGTGCGGCATCTGCGAAAGGCGCTTCATCCAGTCGACTTCCCGGACCCCGGAGCAGTCCGTGCACACGTCGCCGTTGCCGGGGCAGTTGCCGCCGGTCGTGTTGTCGGAGAAGAACCCGCGGGCGATGCACGAAGAGTTCAGACGGACGATCGAAGCGGCGTCCGCGTAGAACTCGCCCGGCAGGCTCACGCCCTTCGAGTTGTCGAAGGTGTCGAGGCCGTGGCCCCACTCGTGGTCGAAGACGGCCGGGATCTCACCCGTGTTGCGGCAGAAGTTCGAGCCGAGGTTCCCCTGCCTGTAGAAGTTGATCGAGCCCGTCGTCGGGGCCGTCGTGTCCGCCGGCGAGAAGAACGCGTTGCAGGCGTTCTCGATGTTCATCTTGGCGGGCATCTGCAGGTTCAGCCATCCGACGCTCGGCAGATTGTTCATCGCCGCCGGCCCGACCCAGCTCTTCGCCTGGTCGATCAGGCGGTTGAGCTCGTAGAAACCGGTCCGGGCCGAACGCGTGTCCCCGAAGGAGTGACCGGAGGGGCGCGCGCAGTCCCTGCCGGAGCCCGTGCCGAGGTCGAGGGCGTCGCAGGAGCTTCTCTCATCGACGGCGCCGCACCCGTCCAGGATGCGCACGAACGGGCCGGTGAGCGTTGTCCGGTACTCCCCGGCGGCGTTCACGAGGCCCTCGCTGTTCGTCTGGAGCTGGGTCGCGCCCTGGAAGACGTAGGCGCGCGGCATCGGGTACCCCGGCTGCTCGATTCCGTCCGGAATTCCGTTCGGCGACAGGCCGTCGTTCGAGACGGGGAACACGCCGCCGACGACCTTCTTCTGATCGATGTACGAGTTGCGGTCCGAGAAGGCGAGCAGCTCGCCGCTCCGCGCGTCGACGAGGGCTTCCCAGGAGCCGAGGCTCCCCTGCACCTTCGCTCCGACCGACCACGCGAGCCTGTAGGCGTACCCCTGACCGACGGCCGCCTCGGACCCCGGGCCGCTCGCGAGCGGGACGATAACGAGCTCCGGCGTCCCCCATTCCGTGACCGTGAAGCCGCCGAGGTGACCGGTGACGACCCCGCGCGCCGCCTCGGCCGAGACCGCCGGCGTCGTCGAGAGGTCGATCGTTCCCCAGTTGCGCGCGGCGTAGAGGACGAGGTTGCCGCTGTTCAACGTCGCCTTGACGAAGCTGTCGCGCACCGGCACCCCGCCGAAGACGCGCGCCGCGTAGACGTGCACGACGCGGTTCCCCTCGTGCGCGCTCACGCTCGGAGCCGCGACCTCCGCCGCGCTCACTCCGAGGACCGCCGCGTTTGCCTGGAGCCATCCCCGGAAGGCCTGGCCGACCGCGGCGCGGTAAGCCGCGTCCGTCGTCGGCGCGAGCCGGCCGAGCTCCGCCCACGTCAGCCGGTTCCCGACGCCGGGCCCGGGGACGAGCGGGACCTTCGCGACGAGGGAGCCGAAGCGGCCCGCGCGGACGTCGAACGCCGCGAGGTCCGGGTTGACGGAAAGCGCGACGAGACCCGCCCGCAGGCTTGCCCCGAGAGGGCCCGACAGCTCGGCGAGGGGAAGGTGAACGCTCGCGACGAAAAGGTCGGGATGTCCGGTGGCGCGGCTCGCGACGGGGTCTCCTTCCGGGGCGATCGCCGCCCGCGAAGCGGCCGCCGACAAAAGAAGAGCGGCGGCCAGACCGGCGCGCGCAACTCTCACAACGTGGCATCGAGGTGAGTTCTTCATTCCTGTCCCCCCGTCTGAGGACTCTGGAATGGGGCGGCGGGCGGGACAATGAGGGGTTCCCCTCAAATGGGAAAGGAGCGCGACCTCATTCGTCCGGGGTCAGGCGCGCAGTTTGGCGTTATTGGATTCCGCCTCAGTCCAATAAGACCAAACTACCTGCCTGACCCCACCTCGATCCGACGGCTCCGATGGTCATCCGCGGAAGAGGGAGCCGCCGCGCCGACCGCGGCGCCGTCGACGCGGACGTCGGGCTTCGACAGGAACCGCGCGGCCTCGACGCCGGTGGCAAGCAGGAGGACCGCGGCCGTCCCGCGGACGATCGTCCGGTCCGGGAGGAGCGGCGCGCGACGGAACGACCACCGCTCGGCCGCGAGGCCCGCGAGAAGCGCCAGCACCGGAACGACGGTCGCGCCGTGCCGCGCGTAGCCGAAGAAGAGGACGGTCACGACGACCTTGCTCGCGAGGAACAGCGCCCACGGAACGGCCGCTGCCTGTCCGCGGCCGGCGACGAGACCCGCAAGGGCGACGGCGAGCACGAGCAGCCTCCACGCCGTCGCGACGCCGCCGTCCGCGGTGACGAGATCCACCGCGCGGCGCGTCCCGGAGAGCCCCATCGGGACGTTGTAGCCGGTCAAACCGGAAGCCGCGCCCTCCCAGAAGATCGCGAGCTTCCGGCCGGCGAGCCGGGCGAATTCCGCCGGGTGGTCCCGGATCCACCGCCATCCGACGGAATACCCCTCGTTCACGAGAAAGAGGTGGGGCGGATACACGAACGAGAGCTCCGCCGGGGGGAGTCCCTGCACGAGCGACCGCGGGTAGCTCGCGGCGCCTCCCTCGAGCGGCGGCGGGCGCTCGAGGAGCGACCGGTCGAAGCCGCCGTCCGCTGCCGCGTTGTTCGCGAGCGCGAAGTTGAGCGGCCCGTACGACGAGACGAAGGGATAGCGGGAGAGGCGCCTCGGGACGTAACCGAACGCCTGCTCGAGGACGCGGAACTCGGGGACGCCAATCGTCCGGCTTCCCCGGTGCGCGGCCGTCGCGAGTACGAAAGCGGCGCCCGTGCGACGGGCGAAGCCGGGCATCTCGTCGCGCATCCGCGCGGCGTCGGGAGTCCACGCGATTCCGCGTGTTGTCTCCTCGACGCCGGCCACCGCGCGCTCCTCGACCGGAGTGAGCGGCCGCGGGTGCTCGTTGAAGCGCGCGATCGCGCTCCACGCCGTCACGTGCCACGGCACGAGCGGAAGCGCGAAAAACACGAGGGACGCGGCCGAGAGCCGGAGTGCGCGCCGGACGTCCGCCCGCGCCCAGCGGACCGCGAAAAACGCGAGCGCGAGGAGATAGAAGAGGAGGTGCTCGACGCGGAGGAGACACGCGACCGCGTTCGCGGCCGACCACAGGATCAGGCGTCCGATCGGGGGACGGTCCTCGAGGTCCTCGAAGAACCAGAGCGAGCCCGCGACGAGCGCGAGGTACGGCGTCTCGTTGTTCACCGAGGTGGAAAGGACGAGGAGTCCCGTCGAGGCTGCGCTTCCGACGCCGGTGACCGCAGCGACGCGGAGCGGGAACGAGCGGGCCGCCGCGAGGAACACGAGGAGCGGTACGAGCGCTCCCAGCACCACCCACCCGAATCGAAGGAGAGGGATCCCGGAGGGCACCCCGTTCCAGAGAAGCGCGACGAGCCAGGCGGCGCCGGGCGGATGGATGGGAAGGCCGAGCTCGAACGGGCGGCCGAGCTCGATCGCGCGCGCGTAGTCGAGCCAGAGCGGCGCGTCTCCCTGGAAGTACGCCGTCCACGCCGCGTCGCGGTCCGGCGTCGCGAGCCAGAAGAGGAGGCGCGAGACGAGCCCGGCCGCGAAGATCGCGAGCGCGAGGAGGCGACGCGTCCGGCGGTCATCCCGGGAACGCGCCTCCGGCGGGGCCGACGGGGCCGCCTTTCGCCGGCGCTTCGCCATCAGGGAAGAAGGGGGGCGAGCACCGGCTCCCGCCGCGCGCGCGCCTCGAGCTCGGGCGCCGCCCCGACGGCCTGCGCGAGCGCCCTCCGCGCGCTCTCCACGTCCTTCCGCGCCGCTTCGATGAGCGCGAGCCGGAACTTCGCCTGCGCGAAGTCGCCTTCGCCGCGACCGCTCGCCGCGAGCCACCTTCGCGCCTCGTCCATGCGACCGAGGTCCGCGAGCAGGATCCCGAGAGCGCCGGAATGCCGGAACTCTCCCTTCGAGAGGCTCGCGGCGCGCTCGAGCTCGCGCGCCGCGTCCGGGATCCGCCCGGCGGCGTGGAACGCGAACCCCAGGCGCGCGGCGAGCGCGGGATCGGCCGGGTCGAGCGAGACCGCGCGCTCGAGCGCTTCGACCGCCTCGGGGATCCGCTTCGCCTGACCGAGCGCGCTCCCCAGGTCCGCCCACGCCGCCGCGCGGCGGGGCTGGAGTCTCGCCGCCTCGAGCGCGTGTGGCACGGCGTCCTGAGGGCGACCGGTCCGCAGGAGGGCCTGCGCGAGCGCCGCGCGCGCCTCCGGATTGTCGGGGCTCGCCTCGACCGCTCTCGCGAGGCGCAGGACCGCTCGCGCCGGCTCCCCCGTCGACAGGAGCGCGACGCCCGACCGGAAGAGCGCGAAGCGGTTCGCCGGATCCTTCGCCAGGACGGCGTCGAAGCTTCGGATCGCTCCCCGGTCGTCGCCGCGGCGCAGGCGAAGGTCGGCGTCGGTCAGGAGCTCGCGGAGCTCGTGGGAGTCCTTCGGGTCGCGCAGGCCGGAAGAGGGCGGCTCGCCCGCGCTTCCGCCCGCGCCGACGTACCCGAGCGCCCGCAGCTTCGCGACCGCCTCCGCGTCCGCCGAGGCGCCCGGGGCCGCAACGGCGGGCCGCGCCTCGACGCGACGGCGCAGCGCTTCGAGCTCGCGCGCGCGATCGCGGTCCGCGTCGAAAAGGTTCTTCCGCTCGCCCGGATCGCGCGAGAGGTCGTAGAGCTCCGGCCGGGGCGCGACGACGAGCTTCCACCCCTCCGCGCGAAGCGCCTTGAGCGGCGCCCACCCGTACGAGAGCCACGGCTGCCACGTTTCGACGTAGGCGGGCGGCGGCGCCCCGTCCCGCGCTCGCACGAGCGAAACCCCGTCGGCCCGCGGAAACGGCGGCGCGCCCACGAGGTCGGCGACCGTCGGCGCGACGTCGACGAGCTGCGCGCCGAAACGGCTCTCGGCGGGACGAATCGTTCCCGGAAGGCGGAAGACGAGCGGCACGAGCACCGTCGCGTCGTACA
>DASRPJ010000255.1:0-3912 GCA_035646435.1 Thermoanaerobaculia bacterium
CGTCTTCTTCAAGGAATACGGCACGAATCCATTCGTCGATACGGACGACGACAAGCTGTCGACGTTCGGACTCGACGTCGACACGGGTTCGTACACGGTGTCCCGGCGGTACCTCATGGACGGAAACCTCCCTCCGCGCGAGGCGATCCGCGTCGAGGAGTTCGTCAACGCCTTCTCCTACGGGGACCGGCCGCCCGCGCGCGGCGACTTCGCGATCCGCGCCCAGGCGGCGCCGACGCCGTTCATGAAGGGCGATCTCTATCGGGTCGTGCGGTTCAACGTCCGCGGCCGCGTCGTGGATGAAAAAGATCGCAAGCCGGCGGTGCTGACGTTCGTCGTCGACGTGTCCGGATCGATGCGGATGGAGAACCGCCTCGAGCTCGTCAAGAGGGCGCTCGGGCTGCTGCTCGATGAGCTGAAGTCTTCCGACCGGGTCGGGCTCGTCGTCTACGGCAGCGAGGCGCGCCGGATCCTCGATCCGACCGCGGACCGGGAGGCGATTCGCGACGCGATCGACCGCCTCGTTCCCGAGGGCTCGACGAACGCGGAGCAGGGCCTTCGCATGGGATACGAGATGGCGGCCCGCTTCCGCAGCCGGGACGGGATCAACCGCGTCGTCCTCTGCTCGGACGGAGTCGCCAACGTCGGGCGGACCGGGCCCGCCTCGATCCTGCAGTTGATCGAGCGGGAGGCCAGAGAGAACGACATCGAGCTGACGACGGTCGGCTTCGGCATGGGCAACTACAACGACGTCCTCATGGAGCAGCTCGCGAACAAGGGCGACGGCCGGTACGCCTACGTCGACACGCTCGAAGAAGCGCGCCGGATTTTCGTCGAGGAGCTGACGGGGACGCTTCAGACGATCGCCGCCGACGCGAAGATCCAGGTGGAGTTCGACCCCTCGGTCGTGGCGCGCTGGCGCTTGATCGGCTACGAGAATCGCGACATCGCCGACGAGAGATTCCGCGACGACTCCGTGGACGCCGGAGAGATCGGCGCGGGCCACTCGGTCACCGCGCTCTACGAGATCAAGTTGAAGGAAGACGCCTCACGGCGGGGCACGGCCGCGACCGTGCGGCTGCGCTACCGATCCAAGGAGACCGGCAAGGTCGTCGAACTCGAGCACGACCTGCGGCTTTCCGACGTGGCGTCGAGCTGGGAGTCGGCCCCGCGCGGTCTGAAGCTCGCCACGCTCGTCGCCGAGTTCGCCGAGGTCCTCAAGGGCAACTACTGGGCGAAGGACGGCCATCTGGCCGAGGTCCTGCGGCGCGCGCGCCGGCTTTCGCCGGAGCTCGCCTCGGACGAGCGCTCGGCCGAAATGGTCACTCTGGTGGAAAGAGCGGAGCGCCTGAAGCGTTCGGTCGATCCGAAGAGCCGGGAGGAAGAGTAGCGAGGGCGAATCGTCGTCCGCGGCGGATCAGCTTCGGGCTTTGAACGCGAAGTTCATCTCCGGCGCGTCGGCGAAGCGGAGTCTCAAGTTGACGGCCCCGAGGGGGACGTCGGCGAAGTAGAAGCTGTGGAGCCCGAACTTCTGACCGCTTCGCACCGCCCTCAGCGTCGGCTTGCGCCTTCTCGCGGAAAGGAGCCACGCGATGATGCTGTAGTCGTCCTTCTCGCCCTCCGTCATGTAGTACGTGATGTTCTCGAAGGCCGCGAGCTTCTTTTCACCGTTGCGGACGAGGACGGTCGGGGGGGCGACTTTCCCGGTCGGACCGATGTACTCGAACCGGAGGTCGACCCGGAGGTTGGCCGCGGCGGGTGGTTCCACCGGCGGATCCACGTTCGGGCGCGCCTTCTCATATCGCTCCGCGTTAACGACCGTCACCTTCCACGTCTTGCTCTGCGCGGTGCGTCCGGCCGTGGGCGCGGGTTCGCTCGTCAGCTGCAGGCCGAACGACGCGCACGCGAGAGCGAAGAGCAGTGCCGCGGTGGAAGTCTTTTTCATCCGGTCTCCTCGAGCGCGGGATCATACGACCGATCGGGCCGCCGTGGCCCGGGAGTCACCCGAAAAACCGGGACACTGCGACACGCCCTGCGGCGGCGCCACTCGAAAGCGGCGCGGGGATTGCTTCCTGTTCGATCCGGCAACAAGGAGGCCCCATGAAGAAACTTCTAATCCTGACGATCACGGTTCTCGCGCTCGGCGGCGCCGCCGCGGCGAGCGCGACGGACCTCGGACTCCACGGCGCCTACTGGAACACGGAGCAGGCGGACCGGACTTTCGGCTTCGGCGCGAAGCTGCGATTCTCCTTCTTCGAGCTGCGCGGAACGTACTTCGACGACGTGACCGCGGATATCGAGCCGGAGTCCGCCGACTTCGAGATCAAGGCCTATCCGCTCGAGGCGGGCATCGTCCTCCAGTTCCTGAAGAATTCGATGTTCCGGCCCTACGTCGGAGGCGGCGCCGGCTACTACCTTCTCGACACGAACCTCGGAGACATCGACGACGAGATCGGCTTTTACCTCGTCGGCGGCGCCGACATCGGCGCCCCCGACTCCCGGATCGCGTTCTCTCTCGAGGCGATCTATCGCAACATCGAGGGGTCCGTTCGAGGCGAGCTCTTCGACCCCGACTTCGACATCGAAGAAGACGAGATCGACCTCGACCTGACCGGCATCGGCGCGAACGCGGGGGTCGTCTTCCGCTTCTAGGCTGGGGTCAGGCCTGAAAGTCAGGCGTCGGGTGCCATAGCTGCATGCAGCCCTGATCCCCCACGCAGAGATTCAGGCCTGACCCTAATGGAAGTCGTGGCTGGGGACGACTTCCAGGTCGGAGGCGGACCAGAACTTCTCGCCTTTGACGGAGAGGGTGCCGTCCTGCTTCTGGAGGCGGCCTTCTACGACGAGCGTGCCGGAGCCGACGATCACCGTCCGGTACTCGCGGAAGAGGTCGGGACGCACGATGGCCTGACACATGCCGGTTTCGTCCTCGAGGGTGAGAAAGACGAAACCCTTCGCGGTGCCGGGGCGCTGGCGGACGATGACCGCGCCCGCGGCCCGGACGCGCGCGCCGTGCGGTCTTCGCGCGAGCTCCGCGGCGGAGAGGATGCCGAGGCGGCGGAACTCTTCGCGCCGGTGCTCGACCAGGTGGGGGCCCGTCGTCATCTGCGTGGAGCGGTAGTCGGCGGCCGTCTCCTCCCGCGGCGTCATCTCCGGCAGCGGTGAGGGATCGTCCACGGGGGTCTCGGCGAAAAGCGGGCCGGAGGGGCGCGCGACCTTCGCCACCTGCCAGAGCGCGCCCCGGCGCGTCCGTCCGAAGGAGGCGAGCGCCCCCGCGTACGCGAGCCGCACGAGCTCGTCTTCCGAGAGCGCGCACCGCCGCGCGAGGTCGTCCGGATCGCGAAACGGCGCGACCGCCTGCTCCGATTCGATCCGATTCCCCGTCGCCTCCTTCAGGCCCTGCACGTAGCGGAGCCCGAGCCGCACGGCGCCCTCCTCCCACCGGCACTTCCACCCGGAGCGCGCGACGTCGATCGGCCGCACCGGGGTTCCATGGCGCTGCGCGTCCTTCACGAGGGTCGCCGGGTGGTAGAAGCCCATCGGCCACGTGTTCAGGATCGCGGCGTAGAACGCGGCCGGATGGTGCGCCTTCAAGTAAGCGCTCGCGTACGCGATCAACGCGAAGGACGCGGCGTGTGACTCCGGAAACCCGTAGAGCGCGAACGACGTGATCGACTTGACGATCTGCTCCTGCGCCGCGGCGTCGATCCCGCGCTCCGCCATCCCGGCGCGCAGCTTCGCTTCGATGGAGGCCATTCGTTCCTGCGATCGCTTGAATCCCATCGCGCGCCGCAGCTCCTCCGCCTCGCCGCCGGTGAACCCCGCCGCGACCATCGCGATCCGGAGGAGCTGCTCCTGGAAGAGCGGCACGCCGAGGGTGCGCTTCAGGATCGGCTCGAGGCAGGGATGCGG
>DASRPJ010000256.1:0-3790 GCA_035646435.1 Thermoanaerobaculia bacterium
ACACCGGCTCGAGCGCGAAGATGATCGCCGCGTGCGTCGCCGACATGTGGCGCTGCGCCCAGGTCTGCGAGAGAAACGTCCCCACGGTCCCGATCGTTCCGAGGTAGAGCACCGCGCGGAGGAACGTTCCTTCCCACACGACGGGCCGGGACTCGAGCGGCAGCCCCGCGGCCCGCCCGGCCGCGGCGAAGATCCCCGCGGTCGCCGCGACCACAGCGAGCTGGATCGCCGTCAGGTAGAGGGCGTCGTGCAGAGGCGTGCGGAGCGACATCTCGACGATGTAGAACGCGAACAGGACGGCGCAGCCGAAGACGAGCAAGTCCCCCCGGTTGATCGGACCGCCCTGCGCCGGGAAGGTGAGCAGGAAGAACCCGATCGCGGCGAGCGAGATCCCCATGCCGTTCTCGAGCGACGGGAGGCTCCGCGTCCGCGCGTACGCCGCAAACGGGGTGAGGACGACCGAGATCCCCGTCAGGAAGGCGGCCTTCGAGGCGGAGGTCTCGACCTGCCCGACGACTTGCATCGTCATGCCGGCCGCGAGCAATCCGCCGATCACGAGCCCGTCGCGGAAAAGACCTCGAGTCCGCGGTCGCCTCCACGCGAACGCACCCGCGAGCGCCGCGGCGAGCAGGAACCGGAAGAACAGGAACGTCAAGGGCGGCGACTCTTCGACGACGACGTTGACGACGATGAACGAGCTGCCCCAGACCACCGTGACGAGGACGAGGACGACGTCCGCGCGCAGACGCATCGAGGGGGGTTCGGTCTTTTCGATCTCTCGCATGCGGTTGTGAGGCGGCGATTCGTACGTTAGCATCGGCGCCTTGGAGAGCTCGACCGGTCCGCGCGTGCGGTTCGCGCCTTCTCCGACCGGTTTTCTCCACGTCGGCGGCGCGCGCACCGCGCTCTACAACCTCCTCTTCGCGCGCCGCGAGAAGGGGACGTACATCCTCCGCATCGAGGACACCGACGTCGAGCGCTCGCGCGAAGAGCTGTCCGGCCAGATCCTGTCGGCGCTCGACTGGCTGGGCCTCGAGCACGACGAAGGGCCGCACTACCAGTCGCAGCGCGCCGACCTCTATCGCGCCGCGGCGGATCGGCTCATCGCGGAAGGCAAGGCCTACCGCGCCTTCGAGATGCCCGAGGAGCTCGAAGCGGAGCGGAAGCGAGCCGAGTCGGAGGGCCGCTCCTACCGCTATTCCGGGGCGGGGCGCGAGATCGCGCCGGACGAAAGCGACCGGCGCGCCCGCGCGGGGGAACGGCACGTCGTCCGCCTCCGCATGCCGGCGGAGCCGATCGTCGTCGACGACCTCGTCCGCGGCAAGGTCGAGTTTCCCGCCGACGCGCTCGACGACTTCGTCCTCGTCCGCTCAGACGGCCATCCGCTCTACCACTTCTGCGTCTGCGTGGACGATGCGGACATGCGCATCACTCACGTGCTGCGCGGCGACGACCACCTCGCGAACACCCCGAAGCACGTCGCGCTCTTCCGCGCCCTCGGAGCGCCGGTGCCCGCGTTCGCGCACCTCGGAATGATCCTGGGGACCGACCGCAAGAAGCTCTCGAAGCGTTACGGCGCCGCCGCCGTCGAGGAGTGGCGGGACAACGGGATCTTCCCCGAGGCGCTCGTGAACTTCCTCGCGCTCCTCGGCTGGTCGCCGGGGGACGACCGCGAGATCCTTTCGCGCGAGGAGATGGAGCGCGAGTTCTCGCTCGAGCGCGTCGGCGCGTCCCCGTCGGTGTTCGACCCGGAGAAGCTCCTGTGGATCAACGCCCAGCACATGGCGCGGATGCCCGCTGAGGAGCTTCTAAAGCGGTCGCTGCCGCACGCGCCGCGCGGGATTCCGGAGGAGGAAGCGGCGCTCGCGGCGGTCGAGCTCCACCGCACGCGTGCCCGCACCGTGATCGAGATGGGGCGCGCCCTTTCCATGTACGCCGAGGATCCGGAGCAGTACGACGAGGACGGACTCCGCAAGAACGTCCGGCCGGAGACCGCGGGAGAGATCGAGCGCCTCATCGAAAAGTACGAAAGCGTGGAGAAGTGGACGCCGTCCGACCTCGACGCCGCGCTGCGCGAGCTCGCGTCGGAAATGAAGATCCAACCCTCCCGCTTGATCCACCCCACGCGGCTGGCCCTGACGGGCGTCACGGTGGGCGCGCCGCTCTTCGACGTCGTCGCCCTCCTCGGCAAGGAGACGGCGCTCCGGCGGATGAGGGCGTTCGTGGAGAGGCTGCGCCGCGACAAACAGGGCCCAGATTCCTCGTCGCTGCGCTCCTCGGAATGACAGCTCTTTCCTGTCATCCCGAGCCCTTCGCCCTCCCTGTCATCCCGAGCGAAGCGAGGGATCTGTGGCTCTCTCGACCGTGATTCTCCGCTCAGGGCAGGCTCCGCGAGGGATCTGGTTCTCTCGCGCTCAGCTCTTGGGCCGGTACTCCTCGCTCAGCCGGTGCAGCTCCTTCAACGCGCCCCGCAGCACGCCGATGACCCGCGGCACCTCGCGGCCGTAGTACTTCATCTCGGGGTCGCAGTCGGTCAGCCCGTAGATCGCCTCGTCTTTCTCCAGGCGATCCTTTTCGAAGGAGAGCCTCTCGATCAGCTCGTCGAGCTCCGAACGGAGCACGAACGCGATGTCGCGCACGCCGAGGAACCGGCTGCACTGCGGGCAGTGCACTTCCTCGCTGCCGCTGTCCGGCACTCCGTCGATGACGAACTGCCGTTCGCAGCGCGGGCACTCGAAAACTTCCGGGATCATGACGGAAACGAGTTTAACCCCGCGTCGGGCTGAGGGGGGCGTAGCCGGGGGCCGTCCCCAAACGGCGTCACTCTTCGAGGTGAAGTTGAAGTCGCGCGCGCGGATCCCGGGGACGACCATGTCGCCCGTCGATTCTGCCGCGCTCATCGCTTCGATGTTCTTCAGCAGGTTGACGGGGCTGTCGTTGAACCGGAAGTTGTTGACCGCGGCGACGACCTTGCCCTTTTCGATCAGCCAGACGCCGTCGCGGGTCAGGCCGGTCAGCTGCACCGTCTGCGGGTTGACGCTGCGGATGTACCAGAACCGGGTCACGAGGAGTCCGAGCTCCGTGCCGGCGATCAAGTCCTCGACCGTGCCCGTCCCGCCCTCCATCACCATGGCTCCGGACTGCGGCAGCGGCTCGATGCCCGACTTCTTCGCCCAGTAGCGGTCCGCGGACAGGTTCTTCACGACGCCCCTCTCGACCCACGTCGTCTTCCGGGTCGGAAGGCCGGCGAAGTTGCCCGCGCCGAATCCGCCGAAGCCGAGGAAGCCGCCGCCCGCGCCCCCGATCCACGGCCTTCCCGCCAGCCGCGGATCGAACGGGTCCGACCGGATCGTCACGTTCTCGGGAAAGACTTTCTCGCCGACGCGGTTCCCGCCGCCCGGCTTCGAGAAGAAGCTGCGCCCCTCGTCCGCCGCGCGCTGCGAGAGCGCGTTGACGAGGTTTTCGACGAGGTCGTTTACGGCGCGCGGCTCGAGGATGACCGTGTAGCGCCCGGCCTCGAGGTCCCTCGGCTTCGCGCTGTCCTCCGCCTTCTTCGCCGCGCGGCGCGCGAGCTCCGCGCCCGGGATCGCCGCGAAGTTCGGAGCCTCGAGACCCGCCCAGCCGGAGCCCGTGCCGTCTTCGGTGCGCATCGTCGTCGAGAACCCGGCGGTCGTCGCCGTGAAGAAGCCGAAGTTCCCCTTCTTGCTCGCGAGGGCCGACCACCGTGTCGTGTTCTCGGAGAAGCCCGATGCGTTCAGCTTCTTGCGCCGCGCGAGGTCGAGCGCGGCCT
>DASRPJ010000257.1:0-7637 GCA_035646435.1 Thermoanaerobaculia bacterium
CGCCCCGGCAAGATCGCCCCTTCGCTCCCTCACGACTCCCAGCCGGAAGAACCCGTTCTCGTATCCGGGCGCCGCTTCGAGGGACCGCTCGAACGATTTTTCCGCCTCGGCGAGGTTCTCCATCCGCTGGAGGACCGTGCCCCTGCCCGCCCACGCGTCGAAGTACTTCGGGTAGATGCGGGTCGCTTGCGTGTAGTGCTCGAGCGCCTCGGGAAGCCTTCCTGACTGCGCGGAGAGCCACGCGAAGTTGTAGTGCGCCTTCGCGCTCCGCGGCGAGCTCTCGACGGTCGCCTCGAAGAGCGCCGCGTCGTCCTTCCATACGACGTTGCGCGTGACCGTTCGCGCGGCGAAGGCGAGCACGGCCGCGGACAGGATGACGACGCGCCATCGGGATACCGGGCGCACCGCGCCGCCGTCGAGCAACGCCGAGGCGATCGCGAGCAGAAGGCCCCCGGACGGGAGGTAGGCGAGTCGCTCCGCGAAGATCGTGCCGGTCGGGAACAGGAGGTTCGCAGTCGGCAGGAACGCGATCCCGAAGAAGAGGACGCCGAAAGCGACGTCGCGCCTCCCGCGCTCACCGGCGACGGCGGCGACGGCGGCGACGAGAAGGAAAAGAAGGAGGAGAAGGGCCGCCGCGCCCGCGAGACCGATGCCGCGCTCGAGGGGGATCGACCAGGCCGACTCGTCCGCGGACAGCCGGATGGGGGCCACGATCCTCCCCGCGTACCGGAAGAGAAGGGCCGCCGCGTTCAGCACCCGCTCGCCCGCCGGAAGCGGAGCGAGCGGGTTTTCCAGCTCGAAGATCACGAAGCTCGGCGCTTTCAGAAGCCCGCCGAGGACGAGCCGCCGGAGAACGAAGGTTCCGGCGAGGATCGCCGCCGCTCCCAGGTAGAGCGGGAGCCCTTTTCGCAGCGCCCCCGCGAGCCGTTCGCGCGGCGTCCCGCTCTCGAGCCGCCAGAAAGCGAGGAACGCGAGCGTCGGCGCGACGGCGGCGCTCTCCTTCGTGAGGATCGCGGCGGCGAACAGCGCGAAGGCGACGGCGAGCAATGCCGGACGTCCTCTGGATTCGGCGCGCAACCGGAGCGCGACGAGCAGGAAAAC
Organism: Thermoanaerobaculia bacterium; assembly: GCA_035646435.1. Taxonomy (GTDB): domain Bacteria; phylum Acidobacteriota; class Thermoanaerobaculia; order UBA5066; family Gp7-AA6; genus Gp7-AA6. The sequence goes on from DASRPJ010000257.1 coordinate 1,102, forward strand.
GACGACGAAGACCGCCGCAAGGGTCTCCCCGCGCCCGACGAGGCTCGTCACCGCCTCGACGTGAACGGGGTGGACGGCGAAAAGAAGGGCCGAGCCGAAGACGACCGCGTCCGGCACCTCCAGCCGGAGCAGGAAACGCGCGAAGAGGAGGGTGACGAGACAGTGGAGCGCCACGTTGACCGCGTGGAAGCCGAACGCCGACGCGCCGTGAATCCACCGTTGAACGGCGAACGAGAGCAGCAGGAGGGGCCGATATCCCGTCCCCTGTCCGCGCGCGCCTCCGAAGTAAGGGGTGGTGAAGACTTGAGACAGCGAGGCCGGCGAGCGGATGCGCGCGTTGTCGCGGACGATCGCCTTGTCGTCGTACGTGAAGTCTCCCCGGAGACCGTTCGCGTAGGCGACGACGCACGCGGCGACGAGGAAGAGCGCCGCCGTGGTCCGCTTTCGCCCCGCCAGCGTTTCGTCCATGGACCGGCGGACTCTAGCTGTTTACCGTCTCGCGGCGGGCACCCCCAGGTCCTTGATCAGGTAGAGAAGCGCCTGCCGGGAGAGCCCCAGGTCGCGGGCGGCGCGACTGCGGTTCCCGCCGGCGCGTTCGAGGGCTTCCCGGACGAGGCCCCGCCGGTGGGCGGCGACCCGGGAGCGGTAGTCGGTCTCCACTCCCGGGCGCGCCGCCCGCCGGACCGACGCGGGAAGGAGATCCGCGGCGACGGGCCCGTCGCGCTCGGCGAGAGCCGCCGCCTGGGAGATGGCGTTCTGCAGCTCGCGCACGTTTCCGGGCCACCGGTGCGCGAGGATGGCCGCCTGCGCTTCGGGTGTGAGCCGCAGGAGCCCGCGCCCGAACTCATTGGCGTAGCGGTCGAGAAAATGGCGGGCGAGGAGGACCGCGTCGCGGCCGCGCTTTGCGAGCGGGGGGAGCGTGATCGTCGCCACGTGGAGGCGGTAGTACAGGTCCTCCCGGAATCGCCCCGCCGCCACCTCCCGGGAGAGGTCGCGGGACGTGGCCGACACGACCCGGACGTCGACCGCTCTTCCCCGATTCTCGCCGACCCGGCGGACCTCCCGTTCCTGGAGGGCGCGCAGGAGCTTCGACTGGAGCGGGAGAGAGAGGTCGCCGATCTCGTCGAAAAAGATCGTGCCGCCGCTCGCCTCCTCGAGCAGGCCCCGCCGGTCCCGCTCCGCGCCGGTGAAGGCTCCGCGGGCGTGGCCGAAGAGCTCGCTTTCGAGAAGCGCCGCGGGAATCGCCGGCACGTTCACCGACACGAACGGTCCCGAGGCGCGGCGGGACAGCGTGTGGACGGCGCGCGCGGCCGCTTCCTTTCCGCTGCCGGACTCGCCGAGCACGAGCACGGTGACCGGCTGCGGCGCGAAGCGCTGGAGCCGAAGGTAGGGCTCCCGCATCGCGGGGTCCGAGGTGACGACGCCGACGCGCCGCCACCCTTCCGAGAAGTCGGAAGGCGCCGCGGACTCCGCCGGCCGGTAGAGGAGCGCTTCGAGCACGAGCGCGATCCCGACGGAGACCTCTTCCGCCACGGGCGGCGTGAGCGCGAGGTGGAAGCGCGCGTTCCCGGCGTCGAGCGGACGCCGCTCCACGGGCCCGCCCGCGGGAGGATCGCCCAGGCGAACGACGTCGTGCCCCTCCCCGTCCGTGATCGCGAGGCCCGTGAGCCCGAGGGCGTCCAGCGGCGCTTCGCTCTTCTCGCCCGCGGCCGCCGCCGCGACGGCGTTCCTCAGCGCGCGCAGGACGTCCGCGAGCGGCACCTTTCGGTGGCCGCCCCGGACGTTCGCGCTATCCACGTAGAAGGATTGTCTCGAGATCCCGGAAGAACCCGGGATAGGACTTCGCGACGCATCCCGGGTTCTCGATGAGAGCGCCGGGAACTCGGATGGCGAGAAGAGCCGCGGCCATGGCGATTCGATGATCCTCGAAGGTCGGGAGACGCCGGAGGCCGCCCCCCTCGCGCGCCGGACCGTCGACTCGGACCTCGCTCTCGCCGGGCGTCGCCCGGCCGCCGGCCGCGCCCACGAGCTCCGCGATGGCGGCAATCCGGTCGCTCTCCTTCGAGCGGAGGTGTCCGACGTCGCCGAACCGGCTCTCCCCGTCGGCGAACGCGGCGAGGGCGGCGAGCGCGGGCACCGCGTCCGGGAACCCGGCCGCCGAGACGGTGACGGCGGTTCGGGGTCCCCGGTCGGCCCGCGCGCGGATCGCCACCGGGCTCCGGTCGACCGCCACGCCCGTCGATTCGAGCACGTCGAGCGCCCCCGCGTCGGCGTCGGGAGAGGGCCAGTCGAGCCCGGTGACGGTGACCTCCCCTCCCCCGATGCCGGCCGCCGCGAAAAAGGGGATGGCGGAAGACCAGTCTCCCGGTACCGCGTACCGCCCCGGACCGGCGCTCGATCGAGCGACCGTGAACTCGCCGCCGGGACCGCGGAGAACTTCATGACCGAACGCCCGGAGAACCGAGACGGTCGTCTCCACGTAGGGCGCGGAAGCCACACTCCCGGCCGGCCGCACCGAGAGCCCGCCGTCCGACCCCGCGGCCGCGATCAGGAGCGCGGAGAGGAACTGGCTCGACTCCGAAGCGTCCACGACAATGGGCCCGCCCGCGCCCCCGCTCTCGAGGCGCCCGCCGGCGATGGACAGGGGGAGAAAACCCTCGCGCTCCTCGTACTCGATTTCGGCGCCCGCGCTCCGCAGCGCCGCCACGAGCGGAGCGATCGGGCGCTCGCGGAGCCGCGCCTCCCCCGTCAGCCGATAGCGTCCCGGGACGGCGGCCGCGACCGCCGCGAGAAACCGGGCCGCGGTGCCCGACGCTCCCGCGTCCAGGAGCACGACGGAGACGCCCGGAACGGCCCCGAGGGGGCCCTGGACCCGAACCCCCTCGCTCGTCGGCCGGATCACCGCGCCCATCGCGCGGAGGCACGCCGCCAGGCGATTCGTGTCCTCTGCGTCGAGGGGACCCGCGATCTCGACCGGCTCCCGGGAGAGAGCGGCGAGGACGAGGGCGCGGTTCGTCGCGCTCTTGGAGGGGGGGGCGTGGACGGTGCCGAAAACCGAGCGGGCCGGCGGGAGAGCGAGGTACTCGCGAATCAAAAGCGTCGGCGTCGGCTCTACAGTCCCACGAGCCTCGTCTCCCCGTCCTCGCCCACTTCCATCCAGCGGTGGTCGTCCACGAACGCGGGGAGGATCTCGACCTTCCCGCCGTTCACGCTCTCGCTCCACGACCGGTGGAAGTGCCCGAGCAGAAGCACGTCGAAGCCCTCGCGGAAACGGCGCTCGGCGAACGCGCGGATCATCTCGACAGGAAGCCGCGTCTTGTGCTTGAAGTTCGACCGGTAGAGTCGGGCCTCGACCTTCCAGACGAGCCGGTTCGCCGCCTTCTTCGGGATGAGATTGATCGCGGCGCGCGAAAGGGGGTTCTTCGAGATGCCGCGCCAGAGCCGGTAGGGGCGATCTTCCTCGTTCAGGAGGTCGCCGTGGGTGAGGAGGAAACGGCGCCCCCCTTCCGTGAAGGTCTCTTCGTCGCACACTTTCCGAAAGCGGTCCTCGACGTAGGAGCCGCGCAGAAAGAAGTCCCGGTTGCCCTCGACGTAGGTGACCGGGACGCCCGCCTTTCGAAGCGAGTCCACCTCGTCCAGGAACCGCGCGATCGCCGCGGTCTCGAACTTCGGGTGCGCGATGAAGAAGTGAAAGATGTCGCCGAGCAGCGAGATGGCCGTCGCGCCCCGCCGCCGGGCCTCCTCGAGGGCGTCCAGGAACGGGCCTTCGTCCCCCGGGCGGCGACCCACGTGGCAATCGGCGAAGACGGCCCTCATCGCCGGGAAAGATAGCCCAAGAGCCGTTTTTGGACGGCCTCACGCGCGTCCCCGGGATTTTTTCGGGGCTCCGGACTGTATTCTTCTCGTTAAGCGTCGCTTTTTCGGGGGGGACATGCACTCACGCCGTTCCACGCTCCCGGTCGCCATCTTCCTGCTTCTCGCTTCGAGCCCCTCCGCCCACGCCCTCCGTCCCGTGTCCGCCGAGGAGGCGCCGAAGGCAGAGGCGCGGCTGCTCCGCGCCCTGAACGCGGGGGCCCACGAGGTGCGGGTGCTCGTGGGAGTGAAGGACGGCACCCCGGCCCCGCGGACCCTCGCGGCGCGACCCGACCCGGCCGGCGAGCCGGGGCGGCGCGTGACCCGCCTCGCCGCGCAGAAGCGGCTGGCGGCCGAGTTCCCCGAGGCCGAATTCCGAGTGCGGCACTACTACGAGAGCTTTTCCGTCGTCGCCGGACGCGCGACCCGCGACGGCGTCGTCAAGCTCGCGAACCGTCCGGACGTACAGTGGGTGGCGCTCGACGGAACGCGGCGGAGGTTCCAGCTCACCCCCCAGAACGCCGCGGTCCTCATGCGGAGCGACCAGGCGAACGCGGTCGGGGTGACCGGCGCGGGGCAGACGGTCGCCGTGCTGGACACCGGGGTCGACTACACGGTCGCCGAGCTCGGCGGCGGTCCCTTCCCCAACGCGAAGGTGATCGGTGGAATGGACACCGCGGACGAAGACAGCGACCCCATGGACTGCGACGGGCACGGCACGTCGGTCTCGGGCATCGTCGCGGGGCCGCGCGGGGTCGCGCCGGACGCGAGGATCGTGGCGCTCAAGGTCTTCGCCTCCACCGACGCGACGAACGGCACGTGCAAGGATACGGCGTTCGTCTCCGACATCATCCAGGGGATCAACTACGCGATCTCCCACAAGGCCGAGTTCGGGATCTCCGCCATCAACATGAGCCTCGGGGCCGAGCCCGACACGTCCGCGGAGCAGGGCTACTGCGACAACTCCGAGCCCGCCGAAGCCGCCGCCGTCGACGCCGCGGTCGCGGCCGACCTGCTCGTCGTCGCGTCGTCGGGGAACGGCACGTTCCAGCGCTCGCTCGCGGCGCCGGCCTGCATCTCTTCCGCCGTCTCCGTCGGCGCCGTCTATTCGTTCTCCGCCGCCTCCCGCAGCTGGAGCGACTGCACCGACCAGAACGTAGCGCCCGACCTCGTCACCTGCTTCTCCAACTCGAACACGAACCTCTCGCTCCTCGCGCCGGGCGCCTTCTGGAGCACCGTTCGGAAAGGGGGAAACGCCAACCCGAACTTCGGCGGTACGTCCGCATCCGCGCCCGCCGCCGCCGGAGCGATCGCGCTCGTCCGTCAGGCGAGACCCGACCTGACGGCTTTCGGGGTGCTCGGCCTTCTCCGGATGACGGGTCACCCCGTCACGGATCCGCGAAACGGAGTCATTACCCCGCGCGTCGACGCGCTCGCCGCCGTCCAGCTCGCGACCAGCCGTTTCGGCGGGTACGTCGGGCCCGCGGTTTCGTTCCCGGACGGCACGGGCGAAGCGGCCGCGACGGCGGTGATGTCGGGCTTGAGCGGCGCGGTCGCGAGCGTGCAGGTCTGGGCACAGATCGATCACAACGACCCGCAGGAGCTCCGCCTGCGCTTGACCGGACCCGACGGGACGTCGATCCTTCTCCATGACCGCACCGGCGTGGCGCAGCGGCCGATCAACGCCCTCTACGGCCGCACGGATGCGCCGACGCAGGCGCTCTCGACGTTCCAGGGGCGCGCGGCCAACGGGCTCTGGACGCTCACCGCCGAGGACCAGGTCGCCGGCGGGACCGGCCGCATCCGCAATTTCGCGCTGACGGTGGCTCCGGGCCAGCCGGTCGTCGCGATCCCGCGCGAGGCGAACGGCGCGGTCCTGCCCGTCGTAGGACGGGTCCAGGGCACGAAGTTCTTTCTCTCCGACGTTCGCCTCTACAACCCGACCGCCGCGCCGAAGGCGTTCTCGCTCTTCTACGTCCCGACGGGAGAGAGCGGAGCGACCGCGCTCCGCGCGACCCGGACCGTGGGGGCCGGGCAGGTCCTCGCGCTGAACGACGTCGTGTTCTCGGAGTTCGGATTCGACACCTCGATCGGAGAGCTGACGATCGTCTCGAACGACTCTGCCTTCATCGCCACGAGCCGCGCCTACACGCAGAGCTCGAACGGCACCTTCGGCCAGTTCGTGCCGGGCTTCCGGACCCTGACCGGTCTTTCGCTCGGCCAGGGTCGGGCCACCGCGAACGGTTTCTCGAAAGACTCGCGGTTCCACACGAACGTCGGATTCACGGAGGTCTCCGGCGCCGCCGTGACCGTGCGGATCGACCTCCTCGACGCGAACGGCGCACTCTTCGCTTCGACGACGCGGGACGCCGCCCCGAACCAGACCGTGCTCATCACCGACATCGTCGGCGAGCGCGGGCTCGGCTCCGCGTTCAACTTCCGCGTGGACTTCACGGTCACGAGCGTGACGGGACGGATCGTGCCCTTCGGAATCCTCCTCGACGACGCCACGGGCGACGGGCTCTTCGAGCCCGCGGCGAATCCGCCGGCCTCCGCGGACGACATCGTCGTCACGCAGGCTTCGTTCGCGCGCGGAGCCGCCGAGACCTTTTTCAAGACGAACCTCCACGTCACGAACGTCGGAGCCGAACCGGTGACGCTGACCGTCTCACTCCTTCCCCGAG
>DASRPJ010000258.1:0-7243 GCA_035646435.1 Thermoanaerobaculia bacterium
CTCGGGCGTCGCCGTCGCCGTGAAAGCGAGGATCGGCGGCCGGCCCGCGAAGCCGTCGGCGCGAACGCAGCGGGCGGCCGCGTCGGCGAGGCGGCGGTAATCGGGGCGGAAGTCGTGGCCCCACTCCGAGACGCAGTGCGCCTCGTCGACAGCGAACCGCGCAAACGCTACTCTCGCGAGGCTCGCCGCGAACCGCTCGTTGGCGAACCGCTCGGGAGAGACGTAGAGAAGGCGCCACCGTCCCTCCCGCGCGCCCTCGAGGACGTGCTGGCGCTCCGCGAGCGGCATGAGCGAGTGGATCGCGGCGGCGGCAATGCCGCGGCGAACGAGCTCGTCGACCTGGTCCTTCATGAGCGCGATCAGGGGAGACACGACGAGCGTCGTCCCCTCGAGCAGGAGGGCCGGAAGCTGATAGCCGATCGACTTGCCCGAACCGGTCGGCATCACCGCGAGCAAGTCGCGGCCTTCGAGCGCGGCGCGGACGACCTCCTCCTGTCCCGGCCGGAAGACCCGGTGCCCGAAGTGGCGCTGGAGCGCGGAGGGGAGGTCGAGATCCATCGGCGGGATTATGGCCGTGGGACACGCGCGGAGAGACTGTGAACGATCCCGGCGGTGGCCCTGCCGGCGACGGGACGAGCCACGGGTTCTACGTCTTGTCCGCCTGCTCGGAGCTCTTGAAGACCCTCGTCGCCAGAGCCACCATCGAGGCCACGTCGGAGACATTCGCGGGAAGGATGAGAGTCGTGGCTCTCTGAGCCAGTTCTCCGAACTGCGCGACGTACTGTTCGGCCACCCGGAGCTGCGTCGCTTCGACGCCGCCCGGCTGACGAATAGTCTCGGCCACGCGGCGGATCCCTTCGGCGGTCGCCGTCGCGACGCCGAGGATCGCCTGAGCCTGACCCTCGGCCTCGTTGATCTGCTGCTGCTTGCGTGCTTCCGACGCTTTGATGACCTGCTGTTTTTCGCCTTCCGCGTTGTTGATCGCGGCGTCGCGCACGCCCTCGGAAGTCAGAATGACGGCGCGCTTTTCGCGTTCGGCGCGCATCTGCTTTTCCATGGCGGCCAGGACGTCGTGCGGAGGGGTAATGTTCTTGATCTCGTAGCGCAGGACCTTGACGCCCCAGGCTTCAGACGCCTTGTCGAGCTCCGTGACGAGCGCAGCGTTGATGTTCATGCGCTCTTCGAAGGTTCGATCGAGATCGATCTTGCCGATCTCGCTTCTGAGCGCCGTCTGCGCGAGCTGAGAGATCGCGAAGTAGAAATCCGAGATCCCGTAGGACGCGCGCTCGGGATTCATCACCTTCAGGTAGAGGATTCCATCGACACCGACCTGCACGTTGTCGCGGGTGATGCACACCTGCGCCGGAATGTCGACCGCCGTTTCCTTCAACGAATGCCGATAGCGAATGACGTCGAAGAACGGCACGAGCATGTGGAACCCGGCCAGCATCACGCCGGAGAACCGGCCGAGTCGCTCGACCACGTAGGCGCTCTGCTGCGGCACCACGACCGCCGTCTTGGCGATGATGATGAGGACGAGAATGGCGAGAACGATGAAAACGACGAGCGCGCCGCTCAACTCCATTACCGGGCTCCTTCTGGCTCGACGAACAACGTCAGGCCCTCGACACGGACTACGCGGCAGCGCGCCCCTCGCGCCAGCAGACTCGAGGTGGCGTTTCGCGCCGACCAGGCCGAGCCGCGCACCTCGACCTTGCCCACGCCGTCAGGCGGCAGGTCGTGGTCGACGATGCCGACTTCCCCGACGAGCGAGTCGACCGTCGGCGCCTGGGGATCCATCTGCAGCCACTTCAGCAACCGCGACCGGAAGAGGAGCAGCGCGCCCACGGAGAGGCCCGAAAACAGGAGCACCTGAACCCACAGTGGCCCGGCGACTCCCAGGACCGTCAGGACGCCGACCAACAGTGCCGCGATGCCGAAAAAGATGATGTAGAACCCGCCGGCCGCGGCCAGCTCGGCCAGGACCAGCAGCAGCCCAAGAACGAGCCAGTGCCACCAGAGAATTGTCATGGGAACTTTTGAAACGATCATATCGCGCCGGTCGGGCGGCCGAGCCGGCGAGCCGCAATCCGAGCGGTCCCCGCCGGAGTCGTACGACCTCGCGGCGGGTTCCCGATCACATCCTTTCGTATAGGCTAGAAAAAAACCGAGGTACGGACCATGAGAATCGTTCCCCGCACGGTGTTGTCGTTGGTTTGCGTCGGTCTGTTCGCCGACTTGACAATGACCGCGCAGCAGCCTGCGCCGGAGGCTCCGGCCGCAGCGCCAGGTTCCGCCGTGTCGCAGTCCGGCCTTCTGCCGATCTACGGAGTCTCGCTCGATCTCGACGAGGCCTGGGTCGACGGCAGGAAGTTTCCGAGCGCGGAATCGAACGCCGGCGTGAGGCCGCCGCTGCAGCAACTGTGGGATACCCGACTCGCGCCGGCGGGACTGAACGTCGTGAAGTTCGGCGTCGACGTCAATGACGCGAAGGCTCAAGAGAGCGCGCGCCTCGCGAACCTCTGCGTATGGGCGAAAGACCGGGGGATCAAGCTCGTGCCGGTGCTCGTGGGCTCGAAGAGCGGTCAGCCTCTCGCTGCCGATTACGCGGCCCGGGCGAAGACCTTCGTCGCGACGCTGATCTCAACCCTCAAACGAAACAAGTCCGCGAACCTGCCGGCGTACGGCCAGATTGCGTTCTACCAGCTCGAGCTGCCTCTCAACCTCGCCGCTTCGCACGGAAAGGTCGAAGTCGGCGCGGCCGCGGAGGCTCTCCGAAAGGCGGCGAGCGGAATCCGCGCGGCCGAAATCGCCGGCCTCTCCGATGCGGGGCTGAGCCCCACGCAGCTCATGGTCCCCGTCTCGTTCGACTTCGAGCTCGTCAAGCTCGGCGCGATCGCCGGGACGGATCTGAAACCGGAAACGTACGGCCAGGCCTACGAGGCAATGAAGGCTTACCTGGCGAAGATCTCCGACGCACCGGAAGTCGGGATGTTCGGAATCGAGTGGTACCCGGGAAGCATTTCCTCCGACGGTCTCGACAGGCTGTCGACGCTCGTGCGCGGTCTGATCTCCGATGCGCCCGGAAAGCTCCTCGTCGTCTCCACCGGGTTCTCGACCGCGTTCAACCCTCCCGCGGATCAGAGCCGCTTCTACGCGCTGGCGTTTGCCAATCTCGCGGACATCCGGGGAAGCGAGGGGGTCGACTTCCCGTTTGCGGGCGTCTTGTGGAACAGCGCGACGGACTCGTCGCAGTCCACCGCGCCGCCGCCCTCCGAGGGGACCCCGGCCGCCATGGCGAAGTGGGATCTCAACGGCAAGTCATCGGAGCTCGTCAAGCTCTGGAGAGAGGGAACGGGCGATCCGGATCTGGCGTGGTGGTGGAAGAAGACCGAGGGAAGCTTCGGGTTCCTCGGCCGGAATGCGGACGCTTCGCTCGCGCCGAAACAGGCTCACGAGGTTCTTCTCGAGCTCCAGGGGGCGACGGCGGAGGTTGCAGCGGACACGGGCGTCACCGCGACCGCCGAGCAGCTCGAGAATCTCCAGGAGGCCCCCGCACCGGCCGAGGCCGGCGCCGCCGCTGCCGGCGACCCGGCGGCCCCCGGTTCTCCCGCCGACCCGGCCGCGACGGCCGCGAGCCCGGCACCGGCCGCGGCCGAGGAGACCGCCGACGGACTGAAGACCACGTTGAACGGGATGCTTTCGCAGCTCCTGACCGGGATCCTCGAGAAGGGCTCGGCGAGTCTGACGGGCCGCCTTCTGGGCGGAGCTCCGCCGAGCGGGACCGGCGCGTCCCCGGGCGCGAGCGCAGAGGTCGCCGCTGCCGATCCGTCAGGGGAGACGGCGGTGGATCCGGCGACGGGGGAGGCGGGGGACGTTGCCCCGATCGATCCCGGAACCGGAATGCCCGCCGATCCGGCAGCGACGCCCCCCGTTGAGGCAGACCCGGGAGCGGGAGGAGCGGCCGCGATGGCCGACCTCCGGATCGAAGGTCCGGTCGCGCCGCCCTCCGACCTCCAGACCGGCCTGCCGATGGCGCTCGAGGTGCAGATAAAGAACCAGGGCACGGCTGCGGCCCTGGGGGCGACGGCCTACCTCGTCGACCCGGAAGGAAACGCTTTTGCCGCCTCCGAACAGACGACCATCGAGCCCGGAGGCACGGCGACCGCGGCGATCGCCTTCACGCCGCCGTCCGCAGGCGCGATCTCGGGAGTCAAGGTTCAGCTCTTCAGCGACAACGAAGGAAACCCGGGCGACAACGTCGTCGACCTCGGAACGCTGACTATCACGGACCCGCCCGCGGGAACCGTTCCGGCGGAGGACGCGGGCGCGCCAACCGAAGCCGAAGCTCCAGCGCCCGGGGAGGCCACGGACACCGCCGGTGCGACGCCGGCAGGTCCCGGCGGGTTGCGCCCCCGGCCCAGACCGGGAGTGCCGCTCGACCTCGCGGGCGTCCGTCCGACGATCGGGGTGTCTCCGGGGCTCGGTCGCGTCGTGGGGATTTCTCCGAAGCGGACGGTCGTCCGCCCCGGAATGTTCAACGTCGGCGCCCTCACTCCCGGATCGAGCGCCCGGTTTCTCGAGTCGCGGAGCGCCGCTTCTCCGGCGATGCAGGCGGGAGGGCCGAAGGGTTTCGAGGCCGGTCGGCCCATTCCGCTGATCGTCGCCATTTCCAACCCCTTCAATCGCTCTTTCTCGAACGTCAGCGCCACGCTCTACGTCAGCGGCAAGCCGGTCGCCACGCACAGGATCGGGAACGTGATCGCGAAACAGACACGCACGGTTTCGTTCAACGAGTTCACGCCTTCCTCCGCCGGTCGGTTTCCGACGGAGGTGCGCTTCGAAGCGACGGGCCTCGGCAATCGCCGCCTGACCGCCACGGTCGGCGGAGAAATCATCGTTCTCGATTCGAGGACGGCGCGAGCTATCGCGCGGCCCACGCTCACGGCCAGAGGCAGCGCCGCGACTCCGCGGGGCATGAGCGGACTCGTCCCCGCCGTCGTCGTGCCTCCCGCTTCCTCCGCGGCAGCGTCGAGACCGACCGGCCGCCCCGGGCTCTCACCGGCGGGTGGAGGGATCCGTCTCGCCGCGAGGCCGGTGGGCGCCGCGAGCGTTTCTCTCGGCTCGGACGACATCCGACTGAATCCGCCGCAACTTCCCGAGGGCGGGCGGAGCAGCGTGGACGTCAACCTCGTGAACCGCGGGACTCAGGCGGCGCGCGGCGTCGTCGTGGCGGTCTCCGTCGACGGCCGCCCGGCCCGGTCCGTCAGCGTGGACGTCCCGGCGGGGGAACGAGCCGTCGTCTCCGGGTTCGACGAAGTCACCGGAACGCCCGGCCGCCACGCCATCAAGGTCACCGCCCGAGTCGGAGCCCGCACGATGGAGGCGACGAAGACCGTCGACGTCGTGCGGGGAGTTCGACCGGTCGCACGCCCTGCAATCGGACGGCTGGTCCGCCCCGTCACCCGCCCGGTTTCGACCGCCGGCGGGACGACGCGAGCGGAGCCCGCGGCGCCGCCTTCGGAGGCCGCCCGCGCCGACAGGCCCCCTTCGCTCCGACCCGCTCCCGTTTCCTCGGCGGGGACACAACCGCAACCGCGTCCCGTCATCGCCCCGCCGGCGGCTGCACGGCCGGAGAGCGTTCCCCCGAGAGCCGCTCCACCGCAGCCGCCCGACGAACCGCCGCCCTCCACAGGCGCCGGTCGCCCGACGCGTCCCGCTTTCGGCGCCCCGCGGGCGACGGCCATGGCGCCGGATTTGAGCGTCACGACCCGGGACATCGTGCTCGAGCCCCGAAGCCCGCGCGAGAACCAGGACGTCATCGCTAACGTCCGCGTCCACAACGTGGGCTCCGCCGACGCCCGGGACGCCGATCTCCGGGTCACCGTCAGTGTCGATGGTTCCGCGCCGGTCTCGCAAGGCCGAAGGCTCACGGTCGCGGCCAACGGCGAGAGCGAGCAGGCGTTCCGCTTCCGGGTTCCCCGAGGCTCTCAGCTGACGGTGACGGCCGTCGTCAACCATGCAGGCGACGGAAACGCGGCGAACGCGACGGCTCGGGTCACCGTTCCGATCGCCGCGGCACCAACCGACTCACGCCCCGCGCTTCGGCCCTCGACCGACACGCGCCCGCCCACCCGACCGGTGGTCCCGACGGCTCCGGCAGCGCGACCGAGGGTCGCGACCCCGAGACCGCGAAACTAAGGAGACGCCTCATCCAGAGAGGGTTGGTGGCCCCAACGGGACTCGAACCCGTGCCGCGGCCTCCGGGGGGCCGACACGTGCCCCCCGCAGAGGGGAGCCAGCCGTGTCCCGACACGGCGATTGCGAGGAACGGAACGGGTTGGTGGCCCCAACGGGACTCGAACCCGTGCCGCGGCCTTGAAAGAGCCGTGTCCTAACCTCTAGACGATGGGGCCCGTTTCGAAAATAGCACAGGGCAGGCGGCGGGACTCGGACCCGCGCGCCGCCGCGCCTAGTTCATCATGTTGATCGTCAACGCTCCGGTACCCGAGATCACGCGAGTACTGTCGACGTCCTTCGCCTGCTCTTCCGAAAACCCGAATTGCCGCAGGACCGGTGTTGCCGCCTTGTCTTGCGCGTCCAGGGGATCCGACCCGTTCGCGATGCCGATCGCCGAGGAGAAAGACTGGCCGCTCGCCCACGCGGCGAGGAACGCGCCGTAGCTCACCGCGCTGTCCGCGTAGATCTTTCTCGAGCCCGAAACGACGTTGAAACCCGCTCCGATCCAGTCGGCGCGGTGCGAAGCGCCGTAGCACGCGGTCGAAAAGACGGCCCGAAGCTTGGCGCGGTCCGTGGCGGACAGCCCGTTCGCGATCGCCTGTCTGACTCCGTCCATGGTCGTCCGCACGTCGGAGAAGACCACTTCATTCGAGAGACCGTGCGTGACGAAAATCAGGTCGACGGCCTTGACCGCCGAATTCGAGGTCGCCGTGTTCAGCTGACTCACGAGCGCGGCGAGCGTGGCATTGCGACCTTTGACGAGGTGCACTCGCCGGTACACGGGAGTCAGAGCGGTCACGGCGCCTTCCGCAGAGAATCCGACGAACTCGAAAAACGCCTTCGCCGGCTGTTCGGTGGGAGCGAGGTTCGCAAGGAAAACAACGGCGTCGCGCTGCTCTTTTGCGACGGCCACAGTGGGCGCTGGTCCCGTTCCGCGCGCGAGGACGGATAGCGAGATTCTCTCCTCCGCCGGTCGGAGCATGTCGTAGAACGCGTTCGGCCC
>DASRPJ010000259.1:0-9778 GCA_035646435.1 Thermoanaerobaculia bacterium
AGTAGGGGCAGCCTCGACGCAGGCCCGTGTAGAGCGGCTTCGACCAGTTACCGCCTCCGTCTCGAGATCGAATCAACCAGTACCCGCCCGAGCCGGCTTCGGCTGTCCAGTTCTGCCCCCAGGGGATCCCGATCGCGAGGATCTCGTCGCCCGAGCGGTCGACCCGCGAAAGAGCAAAATCGCCCGGGACGAGGATTTCCTTCCGCGTCTGCATGGTCTGTGCGAACTCGTCGTCCCGCGACGTCTCGATGGGAGGGACGTCCGTCGGCAGCGGGCGCTCCGTGTATCGCGGAGTCCGCGGCGCGTCCAGAAGGCGCGCGACCGTCGAGGCCATGTCGTCGGATTCCCTGCGCCGTTCGCTCGTCTTCCGGATCGATTCGATCTGGCGACCAAGCCGCTCCTGGAGGACCTGACCCCGATCGCGAAGCTTCGAGGCCTCGGCGGAGACCTGCACGGGGAGCGTAATGAAATCCGGCATCTTTGCGTTTCCGAGGCTGGTCAGATGCTCGCGCGCCTCCTGGAGTTTGTCCGCTGCGGCGTCGCGGTAACCGCCCCTTTCTGCGTACCGGGCGAAAACGAGTGCCCAGACGGTCGGATGGACCGCTTCGTTTCCGAGAGCGTCCGCGAGTCGGTCGAACGGGTCCTCCGCAGAGGGTGGTGCGGTCAGCGCGCGGAGGAGGGCCCTCTGGCTCGTGTTCTGCTTTTCCCTTCTCACTTGACCGCCGCCACGCTCCGTGAGCCGAAGGATTCTCTCCGCCGGCTCACCGCGTCCTTCGAGAACGTACGCTGCGGCCAGGTCGAGCCTCAGATCCAAGCGATACCCGCGGTAAGGAAGCTTTCCCACGCGGACGCGAAAGGACTCCGGCGCACCCTCGAGAACCCCGTTTGCGACTTCGGGCGCCAGCCGCTCGAAGGTTGTGATCGCCTCCGACGTCAGGCCCTTGTCGATCAGGGCGCGCAGCTGGAGCTCGGCGAGGTGGATGAAAACGCGACGATCGGGCGGTGGAGAAATCTTCGACGCGCTTTCGAGCGCCCTCGCGGCGAGCGGCGGCCCGGCAGAGGAGTACAGGAATCGGGGCAGGGGCACGGACAGGACCGCCGGATGGTTGCGGTAGCGCTCGGGGATGACCGTGAGGAGGTCTCGGGTCAGTTCGTCGCCGGGGTTCTCGACGAGCAGCTCCATGGCCGGCGGACCCGGGTCCGCCATCCGCCTCACGTCGGCGACGAGCCTTTCCGGGTAGTCGGAAAGGAAGCCGGAACGCCCCCACGTGCGGTAGAAGAAGAAGAGAGATCGAAGGATCTCGACGTTCTCGGGCGCGGAGTCACGCGCCTTTCGATAGTCGGCCTCCATCGAACGGAGGTCCGCCTCGGTCGGAATCTGCCGCGCCCGCGACATTCGCCGGGCCCGGGCGAGCGCGTCGCGGACGACCGCTCGCAAGAGCGAAGTCGCTCCGTCCGGAGGGATGAGGAGGGACGCCACCAGCCGCTGGGTCGTCGCTTCCGCGTCGAGGCCCGACCGCGCCGAGGAAAGGACGATCTGACCCGGGTCGCGCTCGGCGTCGGGCCCGCGGTCCATGCCGTGGAACTTCTCGGTTGCGAGCTCGGCCAGGAGCGCATCCAGGTCGGCAGTCGCGGCGCGAATCGGCGAGGCGAGGGAGAGGAGGGAGATGGCGACGAGCCCGACGATTCGCGCGAGCATTCGTCCGGGAGAATACCGTGCCCGACCCGGAGCGGAAGGCCGGCGCTTCACTCGAACCGAACGAGGAGTCGTCGCGGCCGGTTTCCCGGCTTGAACTCGAGCTCGGAGAGCGCGGCGGGTGCGGGAGCCGGCGCCGCGAGCCGGCCGGTCTCCTCTCTTCTCTCGCGCGAGGGTCCGGGGCGCACTTCGCTGACCTTCCCCTGCGAGTCCACGTGCAGGATGAACTCGTGTCCCCGGTAACTCGCGGGCAGCGCCAACCGCGCCTCCGAGAGGAGCGGTGGCGGAGAGCCGTGTCCGTCGATCGCCTCGATGGACAGCCGGAGAGGGCTGGCGGTGGAGGACTCCGTGGCCGCGGCCGCTCCGCCGGCGCGGCCCGACTCCGCGGCCAAGGCGGGACGCGGCTCGGCGCGGTCGGGTTCGGCGGAGGTAGCGGTCTCTTTCTCGAGCGCGGTGGCCGGCGGAGCCGCCCCGGTCCCTTCGGCGACGGGCCGCACCGGTGCGGAGTCCCTCGCCGGAGCGTCCGGTTTCGGGGCGGCGGGCGCGACGTGGCTGTTCCGGTTCCGGGAATCCGAATCCTCGTCCTCGAGCGGCTCCGCGACACCGGGTTCCGCCTGCGCGGGAGGAGCGGTCTCCGGGGCGGGCGTCGGAAAGGAAACGACGACGGGAGTCTGTGGCGTTTGGACCGAGAGAAGGAGCGCGAAGATCCCCGTGAGCAATAGCGCCGCCCAGCCGAGGTCCGTGCGGAAACGCCGGCCAAACGGGGCGCGGGGCCGCGGGGAGGTCTGGATCTTCCTCAGGATCCGGCCCGCGAGGTCCGCCTGGGGCGGCCGCGAGCGGGCCGACCGAAAGAGAGAAAGCGCGTCCTCGAACTCGAGCGCCGCGCGTCGGCACTCCGCGCAGTGCGCGCGGTGGGCTTCGAAGTGCGCGCGCTCGCCAGGATCGAGCTCGCCGTCGTGGAGCCGGGAGAGAAAATCGGCCGATCTCCCCGGATGCTGCCTGCTGTCGCCGCTCATGGAGTCCTCTCTCCCGCGAGGAGCGGCAGAAGGATCGCCCGCAGCTGTCCCCGTCCCCTCGCGATTCGCGACTTGACGGTGCCGATCGGCAGCTCGAGAGAAACCGCGATCTCCTCGTAGCTCCACTCCTCCAGGTCCCGGAGCACTACCGGCAGCCGGAATTCCACCGGCAGCTTCTGGAGGGCGTCGCGGACCGACGACCGCGACTCGTCCGCCTGCGCGTTCTCCTCCGGGCTCGCGCTGCCCGCCGCGCGGTCGGCGAGGGCGTCGGGGGACGGGTCCGGCGCGAAGATCCTCCGAAACCGGCTCTTGGAACGGTAACGGTTCTTGATCGCGTTGTCGGCGATGGCGGCGAGCCAGGCCCGGGGCGGGGCCTGTTGCCGGAAGCGCGGGAGTCCCCGGTATGCGCGCAGGAAAACCTCCTGGGTCATGTCGTCCGCATCGTCCTCACCGACCGCCCGCGCCATCCAGCGGTGAACCGACGGCGTGTGGCGGCGCACGAACTGTCCGAATGCGTCGTCGTCGCCCTCCTTCGATCGGGCGATGAGCTCTTCGTCGGTCGGGTCGGGCGGGGCAGTCTCCAAGCGATCGCGTCCGGTCGGAAGCGACGCGATTCTACTTTCGACGCTGCTCCGCCCGCCGTCCACCGGTTACCGGCGGCGATCCGGATCCGGCGCATAGCGGGGCTCGAACCCCCGGGCCCGCTCCCGGCTTGCGAGCGCGTCGTCGCTCCGCGGCAGGACCCCGAGTCGGACGAGCTCGCGCCGGAACTCGTATCGCACCGCGATTTTCGCGGCCGGGCGCGGCTCTTCCTCGAACCGGGTCCAGCGGACGCGGTGGTCGGTCCGGTCGCCGATGCCGGTCGCGGCAAAGCGATCGGAATCTCTTTCCTCCGGCGCGCTTTTCTCCGGAGCGGCGCTGGCAGCCGGCGCGTCCTGCCGCCGGACGCCCTCCTCGCGGGCCCCGCTTCCCAGGTCGCGTTCCACGGCCGGTGGCAAGACGTAGCGCCGCTTTTCCCGGAAGAAGACCGCCTCGATCGTCCCGACGTTGCGCGTGTCGCCGAGCCACTTCGCGTACGAGCGGCCCGTTTCGGTGAAGAAAAACTTCCGGGACGTGTCGCCCGAGATCTGCCAGCCGGGAATCTCGACGGTCTGTCCGGGGGAGAGTACCCACTTGGCCGCCCCCTGCGCCGTCGTGCGCCTCGCGTCGACGACGTTCCTTCCGTCGACCGAGAGCGCGACCGCGACTCGCTCGGCGGTCGGATTGGAGAGCCGGACCGTAAACTCCCTTCCCTTGAGCGCCTCGACGTAGATCTTCCCGTCCTGGTGATATTCGGGGGTCTCGCAGCCGTCCACGACGACGGAGACTTCGAAACCGTGTATCCGCGCGGCATGAACGGGGGCGGCGGTCGCGGAGACGGCAAGGAACAGGGCGAAAAAGAGAAGCCGGTTTCGCATGAGTGCCTCCTGCAAAGAGGAGACACCGGGACGGGCAGGGGGTTCCCGTGCGGAGACTGCCCCTCACCCCCTCCCTCTCCCCGCAGGCGGGGAGAGGGAGAGGATCAGGGGAGGCCTTTTCGGAGGACCTCCTCGACCTTCTCGGAGAAGACGTCGACCTCGTCCGGCCGCGTGTAGACGTTCGGCGTGATGCGCAGCCCGTTGAACTCCGGGTGCACGATCGGCGTCGTCAGGATCTTGTGCTTCTCCCAGAAGTGGACCTGGAGCTTCTCGGTGTCGACGCCCTGGACGTGGACGAGCCCGATCCCGCCGGCATCTGTCGCGTTCAGGGGCGTCAGCACCTTGACGCGCGGGCTCGCGGCGAGGAGCCGCTTCGCCCACCGGTCGCGAAGCCACCGGAGGCGCGCCGCCTTCCGCTCCGCTCCGATCTCGCGGTGGAACGCGAGAGCCGCCGCGATGGCGTTGTGGTTCGCGGCGGGGTGCGTCCCGATCTCTTCGTACTTCCGGACGTCCTCGTCCATCTTCGCCGGCGCGGCCATGAGGGGCCAGATCTTCCTCTGCTTCTCCTTGCGGACGTAGAGGAAGCCGGTTCCGATCGGGGCGAGCAGCCACTTGTGCAGGCTCGTCCCGTAGTAGTCGCACTCGAGGTCGTCGCGGCGAAAGGGGAAGTGCGCGAACGCGTGCGCGCCGTCGACGAAGACTTCGATGCCGCGCTCGCGGGCGATCCGCACGACGTCCCGGACCGGGAGGATCTGTCCGGTCAGGTTCGTGATGTGCGTGATCTCGATGACGCGCGTCCGGGGCGTGATCGCCCGACGGAACCGGTCGACGACGTCGGCCGCGGACGCGGGAGGGACGGGGAAAGAGATCGCCTTGACGACGACGCCGTCGCGGCGCGCGCGCTGCTCCCAGCTCGTCAGCATGCGCGGGTAGTTCTGGTTCGTGACGATCACCTCGTCGCCCGGCTCGAGGTCGAGGCCGAAGATGAGCGTCTCGAGAGCTTCCGAAGCGTTCCGGGTGATCGCCATCTCCTCCGGCGCGCAGCCGAACTCCCGCGCGAGCTCGCGGCGGACCGACTCGATCCGCGGCTCGAGAACGTTCCACATGTGGTGGACCGGAAGCTCGTTGGAAAACTCGAGGTCGCGGATCATCGCCGCGAGCACGTGCGTCGGAGTGGGGCTGCAGCCGCCGTTGTTCAGGTTGACGATCGTCCGGTCGACGTCGAATGCCCGCTGGATGTGCGACCAGTACGACTCCTCCGACGCGAGAGCGTCGGGGGGCGCCGTGCCCGCTGCCCGGCCCGCCTCGCGAACGCGCTGGATCGCCGAGACGCGAAAGGCCGGCGCCGCCGCGCCCGCGAGAGCGACGGCGGAGAGGAGCCGCCGGCGGGAGAGGGGCACTCGACGCCTCCGATCGCCCTCAGGCCATGCCGAGCTGCCAGAACAGGAAGGTGTACACGTCGGCCTGCTCGTCGAGGATCTTCGTCGTGGGCTTTCCGGCGCCGTGGCCGGCCTTCGTCTCGACCCGGATCAGGATCGGCTCGTCTCCTGCGTGGGCTTCCTGGATCCGGGCCGCGAGCTTCTTCGAGTGTCCGGGATCGACGCGGTCGTCGGTGTCGGCCGTCGTGATGATCGTCGCGGGATACGCGACGCCGTCGCGGACGTTGTGGAGCGGCGAGTACTTGTAGAGGAACGGAAAGTCCTCCGCGACCTCGGCGTTGCCGTACTCGGAGATCCAGTAACGCCCGACGGTGAATCGGTGATAGCGGAGCATGTCCGCCACCGGGACCTGGCAGACGACGGCGCCGTAGAGCTCCGGCCGCTGCATCATCACCGCGGAGACGAGGAGGCCGCCGTTCGAGCCTCCGCCGATCGCGAGGCGCGCGGGTTTCGTCCAACCGCTCGAGATCAGCCACTCCGCTGCGGCGATGAAGTCGTCGAAGACGTTCTGCTTCTTCTCCCGCATGCCCGCCTGGTGCCAGGCCTCTCCGTACTCGCCGCCGCCGCGGAGGTTCGGGATCGCGACCATTCCGCCCTTCTCGAGGAAGACGTAGCGCGTCCCCGAGAAGCCCGGAGTCTGGTTGATGTTGAACCCCCCGTACGCGTACAGGTAGACGGGGCGGTTTCCGTCCTTCTCGAGCCCTTTCTTGCGGATCAGGAACATCGAGACCTTCGTTCCGTCCTTCGACGGGTACCAGACCTGTTCGGTCTCGTACTGGGATGGGTCGACCTTGACCTCCGTCTTCTGGAAGGCGACGAGATCGCCCTTCGCGAAGTCGTAGCGGAAGTTGGTCGGCGGCTCCGTGAACGAGTTGTACGCGAGGAACATCTCCTTGTCGTCGACGTCACCGGAGAGCCCGCCGACCGAGCCGATGCCGGGGAGAGCGATCTCCTTCTCGAGCTTGCCCGCGAGGCTTCGCACCTCGAGCGCGGTGCTCGCGTTCCGAAGGCGCCGCACGACGAGCTTGCGATTGAAGACGTCGATGCCCTGGATCGTGTCGGTACCCTGGGGCACGATCTCGACGAACGCCGCGTCGCGGTTGTCTTTCGACAGCTTCGCGAGCTCGACGGCGATGACGCGCCCCAGCGGGGCGTCCCGGTCCGTTCGCGCGTACAGCTTCCCGTCAACGATGTCGCCGACCGAGTAGGCGTGGTCGTATCCGGTGAAGACCGCGACGGGCTTCGCGCCCCGCGCCTTCAGGTCCTGGACCCACACCTCGGTCTTGTTGCTGGCGCCCTTCCCCGGGAGGATGATGAGCCACCGTCCGTCGTGCGAGACAGCGCCGCCGACGCCGACCTCCTTGTCCGCCGGCTTCTCGAAGAGCTTGACGTCCTTCTCCTGGGGGTCGCCCAGCCGGTGGTAGTGGAGCTTCGGGAAGTAGTGCTCGTCGCCGGCGGGCACGGTCCCCGTCACGGGATAACGGGTGTAGTAGAACCCCTTCCCGTCGGGCGTCCACGCGATGCCAGAGAACTTCACCCACACGAGCTTGTCCGGCAGGTCCTGTCCCGTCGCGACGTCGCGGACCATGATCTCCTGGCGGTCGCTGCCGCTCCGGGAGACCGCGTAGCCGAGGAGCTTCCCGTCGTCGGACGGGGAAACGTTGCTCAACGCGACCGTTCCGTCGGCGGACATGGTGTTCGGGTCGATCAGGACGCGCGGGGTGCCGTTCCATCCCTCCTGCACGTAGTAGATGGACTGGTTCTGGAGCCCCGTGTTCTTGAAGAAGAAGTACCGGTTGCCCCTCTTCTTCGGGATGCCGATCTTCGGATAGTCGTACAGCTCCGTGAGGCGCGCCCGGATCGCCGCGCGCTCCGGCCGGTCGAGGACGCTCCGGGTCAGCTTGTTCTGCGCGTCGACCCAGGCCACCGTCGCCGGATCGTCGGCCTTTTCGAGCCAGCGGTAGGGGTCGGCGACGCGCGTGCCGTGGTAATCGTCGGCCACGTCCCCCCGGGCCGAAGCCGGATAGGCGTAGGACCTCGCGGGAGCCGGCGGAGGAAGTGCGGCCGCGGCGGGGGCCGGGGAAGCGTCGGGGGAGGACGTCGCCGTCGCTCCGGCGCCCGACGTCCGGGCGGCGCAACCGAAGCCGCCGAGAAGCAGTACCAGAGCGAGAAGCAAGCCGCCCGGCGCGGCGAGGAAGTCGAACCGCGATCGCCTCCGACGGAACACCATCGTTTCTCCTTCTCGAGCTGTCCTCATGGGAGCCGCCTCACGAACTGAGCGCTCGGGTCCTGCGTTCGGTTGTCGACGGTCGCGCCGTAGATGATCGCGGCGCCAGCAGAAATGTCGAAAGTCAGGCTGTCGTTGGCCGCGAGCGGAAAGCCAAGGAAGCTCGTCGAGTCTCGTTGCTCGAAGGAGTTCCCCGAAAGGTTCTTTACTACGGAGTTCGTCACGGTTCCGGCGGCGTTACGCACCGTCACCGTCATGAGCACTCCCGCCTCGAGAGTCCGGACGCCGATGTTGTAGCGAAAGAGCAGGGTGTCGGGAGGCGCCACGATGACCCCGCGTTGACCCGCGGTGAGCGCGCCGGACGGCGCGATCGGCTCCTCCGTGAAGCCGGTCGTCCCGGCTGCGCCCCCATCGTTGAAGATGCGGACGTTCATGACCGGCAGAGCGCCGCCGAGCGGCGTCACGACGTCGAGGCTGCCGACGCCGGACTGTCCCATCTCGGCGGGCAGGTCGGCGAAGAAGCGCGTCGCGCCGCTCGCGAGCGTAAAGGCGAGCGACGGATCCCCGCCGGATCCGGGCGGGCCCTGCGGGTGGTAAACGAGCCGTCCTGTCAGCGGGGAAGCGGTGGGGTTGTGGAGGTGAACCGCCGTCTTGAAAACGGAGGGCGGGACGCCGGCGACCGAGCCGACGACGGGGACGATGCTCGCGAGGCCCTCCGACGCGAGGCCGACCGCCCGGACCGATAGGGTCGCGTTGGGCCTGCGAACGGTCGAAGCCGCTGCGAGGTCGACCGCCGTCGTGACGTCTCCGGCGACCTGCACGTAACCGGCGGGCGCTCCGGGAGAGAGCGCCGTGGCGTTGCCGCACTCGGCGAGCTTCGCGATCCCGATCAGATCACCCGCCTGGAGGGCGACGGGCGGGACGAGTGCCACCACTTGAACGAAATTCGTCGTGGAAAACGGGCCCCGCTCCGTCAGGAACTGAAGCGTCTCAGCCGAGCGTCGGAAGAACTTGATCTTGATGCCGTTCGGGCAGGCGGAGTTCGACCATCGAAACGCCGCCTCGGCGACGTTGCCGGCGAGGTTAGCCGGATTCGCCAGGTCGATGGCCGTTCGCGGAGTCCCGAGGTTGCCGTCGCTGCTGTTCGATTCGACGAGATTGCCCACGATGACCTGCTGGGCGGTGACGGGGCCCGCGACGCCCAGAGAGAGCGCGACGAGAAGGAACCCAATCGTCCGACGCATGCCGCACCTCCGAATTCAGCGCGCGAAATCAGTCTATCGCGGCCGAACTGGTCGCCGACGACGTCGACGGTCTCTACGGAATCCGCCGGGCGAGCTGCAGGCTCGGATCGTTCGTCTGGTTGTCCACGGTCGCCCCGTACACGATCGCGGCGCCGGAGACGACCTGGATGGTGATCGTGTCGTTGGCGGCGAGAAGGGCGCCGTCCAAGAAAGCGGCGGAGTCGCGTTGCTCGAAATAGTTCGAAGGGTAGGTCCGCGCCAGCTCCCTAGTCACGGTTCCCGCCGCGTTTCGGAGGACGATCGCCAGCCGCGTTTCGGAGCGGAGCGTGCGAACGCCGACGTTGTATCGGTAGCGCGCCGTGTCGATCGGCCCGACGAGGACGCCCCGCTGGCCCGAACCGAGAGCGTCCGCCGGCGTCACGAGCTCCTCGGTGAAGCCGGTCGTGCCGAAGGAGCCGGCGTCGTTGAAGACGCGGACGGAGAGGAGGGGCAGGGCCGTGTTCCCCTCCGGTGCGACGTCGAGCGACCCGAGCCCCGTCAGCGCCATGGCCGGCAGGAGGTCGGCGATCGACCGCGTCTCTCCGGCAACGAGCGCGTAGAAGAGGGAAGGATCCGAGGCGGAAGCGGAGAATCCCTGCGGGTGGTAGACGAGCCGGCCGCTCATGGCGGCCGTGCCCGGGTTGTGGAGCTGTACCGATG
>DASRPJ010000260.1:0-10000 GCA_035646435.1 Thermoanaerobaculia bacterium
ATGGAAGGGCCATCGCTCAACGGATAAAAGGTACGCCGGGGATAACAGGCTGATCTTGCCCAAGAGTTCACATCGACGGCAAGGTTTGGCACCTCGATGTCGGCTCATCGCATCCTGGGGCTGAAGCAGGTCCCAAGGGTCCGGCTGTTCGCCGGTTAAAGCGGTACGTGAGCTGGGTTTAGAACGTCGTGAGACAGTTCGGTCCCTATCTCGTGTGGGCGCAGGAAATTTGCGAGGATCCGTCCTTAGTACGAGAGGACCGGGACGGGCGAACCTCTTGTGCACCGGTTGTCGCGCCAGCGGCATGGCCGGGTAGCGATGTTCGAAAGGATAACCGCTGAAAGCATATAAGCGGGAAGCCTTCCTCAAGATGAGATTTCCCGGGAGCAATCCCCTAAAGGCCCGTGGGAGACGACCACGTTGATAGGCGGGGTGTGGAAGCGCTGCAAGGCGTGAAGCTGACCCGTACTAATCGGCCGTGCGGCTTGACCATAAAATATTTAAGGTGCGAATCGTTTCGATCTACTCGACTCTCTTTGTCAGGGGGACCTTGCGGTCTCTTAAGTGAGCAGGGGACCTTGCGGTCCCCTGAAACCCCAGGAACCCCAGGAACCCCAGGAACCCCAGGTTCCTGTCTGATCTTTTGTAAAACAAGTTTTCCCGGTGGCTTTAGCGAAGGGGCCACACCCGTTCCCATTCCGAACACGGCAGTTAAGCCCTTCAGCCCCGATGGTACTTCGCGGTAGACCGCGTGGGAGAGTAGGACGTCGCCGGGGAATTCAATTTTGTCGGGCTCTCGGGAAACCGGGAGCCCTTTTGTTTTTCGATGATCGCGTTCCCACTCCCCAACCCCGTGTAACCTTCGCGCGGTGCGCAAGCCGAGCGTCTTTGCCCTCGCGGGCGGGGCTCTTCTATTCGGCTACGCCCTCGCCGTCTTTCACCACACGTCCTTTGCCGTCGGGGGCTCCGACAGCTCCGGATACGTCAACGCGTCGCGGTTGCTCGCGCGCGGAAGCGCGTCCGAGCCCGTGCGGGGTCTCGAGCGTTTGAAGATGCCGGCCGCCGACGCACAGCTCTTCATTCCGCTCGGTTACGTCACCGGCCCACGTCCGGGGACCATGTCCCCCAGCTATCCGCCGGGCCTGCCGCTCCACATGGCGGTCGCGGCGACCGTGAGCGGATCCCCCCGCGCCCCTTTCCTCGTGAGCCCGCTCTCCGGTCTCGCGTGCCTCGTTCTCATCTTTTTCCTGGGAAGGGAGCTCGGTCTCCCGCGGGGGCTCGCGGTCGCCGGGTCGGCGCTCCTCGGCTTCGCGCCGGTTTTCGTTTTTCAGGAGGTCGTCGCGATGAGCGACGTGCCTGCGACCGCGTGGGCGATGGCGGCCGTGCTCGCCGGGCTTCGCGCCCGGCGGACGCCGGCGTACGCCGCGATTGCCGGCGCCGCGTTCGCGATCGGCGTGCTCGTGCGCCCCATGAACGCTCTCCTGCTTCCCGCCCTCTTCCTCGCTCTGCCCGCGCGGCCGAAGAGCTGGGGCCTTTTCGCCCTCGGGGGCGTCCCGTTCGCCGCTTTTCTGCTCCTGTACAACGAGGCCGCCTTCGGGCATCCGCTCTCGACGGGGTACGGCGAGCTCCTCTCCGAGGCCCTCGCGTGGAGCAACTTCCCCCCGCGCGCCGCCTATTACGCGGGATGGCTCTCCCGCACCCTCTCGCCGATCGTGACGCTCGGCTGGCTCGTGGTCGCGTTCGACCGCCGGGTCGCCCGCCGGGATCGGGCGGTCCTGCTCTCCTGGTTCGCCTCCTTCTTCGTCTTCTACGGCTTTTACGTGGTGTACGGAGCGTGGTGGTACACGCGGTTCCTGCTTCCCGGCATTCCGGCCCTCATACTGGGGACGCTTCTCGTTCTTCGGGACGCGCTGCGGCTCGACCGGCCTTCGACCGGCCGCGCTCGGATCCTCCACGCGTCGGCAGCGGCTGTTTTCGTCCTCGCCGCACTCGCCGTCGAGGTCCGCTTTCTCGCGAAGGAGGAGCCCCACAAGATCTACAAAGGGGAGCAGGTCTACCCCGATGCGTCCGAGATGGTGCGGCGGCGACTGCCGCCCAACTCGATCCTGGCTTCGATGCAGCTGAGCGGGGCGCTCCACTACTACACGCCGATCACCTACGTGATGTGGAACTGGCTCCTGCCCGAGCGGTTCGCGGAGCTGCGCGCCTCGACCGAGAGGCGCGGGCACCGCTGGTATGCCCTTCTCGCTCCCTTCGAGGTCGAGGAAATCCGGAGGAACCTGCCCGGGAGGTGGCGCGAGATCGACCGCAGAGGGGACGTCGCCCTCTGGGAGCTCCTCCCCGACGTCCCGGCCGATCCCTCCCGCTGAAAGCCTAGGCCACGTCGCCGATCGAGCCCCGCCGCTCGCCGACGAAGACGTAGAAGTCCGGGCCGATCGCTCCGGAATCCGTCAGTCGCTCTTCCGCGGCGCAGAGCCGCGACATCATGCGGTCGTCCCACGGGTCTCCCGGCCGGAAGTTGGTGACGATTCCGAAGAGGAGCGGGTTCAGGAGTCCGCCACCGTAGGGATACTCCTTGACCGTCCGGAAGAAACGGCGCGCGAGGGGCAACACTTCTTCGCTGCGAACGGCCTCGGTGGGGTCGTCGGCGACGAGCTGCGTCGCATCGGTCCGCTCGCGCTTCCAGAGGACCTTGCCGACGATCGGGTCCCAGCGAAGACGGTCGGGAAGGACCCGGAGATACCGGTTCACGATTTCCATCCGCTCGTCGGAGTACTGGAAACGGTTCGGACCGACGTACTCGTTGAAAATGATGCGGCCGGCCGGCGCGAGCGCGGCGTTCAACCGCATGTAGAGCGGCTCGAGCCCGGTGATGTGGTGAAGGACGTCGTTCGCGAACACGGCGTCGAACGGGCCGGGTGGAATTTCTTCCCGCTCGAGGTCGAGGACCCGGTAGTCGATCGTCGTCAGGCCCTCTTTGTCGGCGGCCGCCCGCGCCCGTGCGACGGTCTCCGGCGCGAAGTCGCAGGCGATGATCGACTGGAAACGCCCCTTTTCGGTGAGCGCCCGCTCGAGCCATCCGGAGCCGCACCCCAGGACGAGCGCACGGTCGAGGTCAGATCCGAGGTGAGCGTGCGTGACCCACGTGAGCCAGTCGCACGCCGGGTCGCCGCTCACGAGAACGTGCAGGTACTTCCGGACGACCGGGGAAGCCGTCCAGACGAGCGACTCGAGCTGCGCCGTGAAGGTGCCGTCGTCCCAACGTGTCCGGGTCGCCATCGATCGCGCAGATATCACAGGAGGAGGGGAGGAGGGGAACGCCTACCGCATCTGTCGTACGCTCGCGGCGTGCGGGAGCGTCTCTCCGTAACAACGACATGAGCACGCTTCTGCTCCTTTTGCTCTATTCGGGCGCGGTCGCCGGCGTTGCCGTCGCGGCGGCGTGGCTCGGTCGCTCCCTCATGTCTCCCTCTCCCCCCCGGGGAGAGGGTCGGGGTGAGGGGAACCTGTTCGTCCGCAGTCTCCCCCTCCTCTTCTGCGGCCTCCTCCCGATCGTGTTCCTCCTGCCCGGCTTCGTGTCCCGCCGGACGCCGCTCCCCGTCGACCACATCCGTTCGATCCCCCCCTGGAACGCGCTCGGGCCCGTCGTCGTGCACAACCCGAACCTGAACGACGTCGCGCTGCAGTTCGCGCCGTGGCAGCAGGCGGTGCGAGACTCGTGGCGCGCGGGGGAGATCCCTCACCGCGACCGATGGAACGGGTGCGGCACCCCACTCGCCGCGAACGGCTCCTCTTCCGCGTTTTCGCCGATCGTCCTCCTCGGGCTCCTCCTGCCCCTCGCCCAGTCCTTCACCCTCCAGGGCGCCCTCAAGCTCTTTCTCGCGATGGCGGGCATGTGGTTGTGGCTGACGGAGCTCAGGGTCTCGCGCGACGCGGCCCTCCTCGGCGCGGTCGCATTCGCATTCTCCTTTTCGGTGATCCCGTGGCTCTACTTCCCGCAGCCGGCGGTCCTCTGTCTGTGGCCGTGGGCGTTCTTCGCGGTCGAGCGGCTGCGCGACGGGGTCGCACGGCGCCGCGCTTTCGCTCTGCTCGTGGCGGTGTTCACGCTGTGGTCGCTCGGCGGTCACATCGAGAGCGTGGTTTCCGGAGCGCTGCTCCTGATCCTGTGGATCCTCATCCGGCGGGTCTCGGGGGATCTCCCGGAGGTTCGCCGGCTTCTCGCCCCGGTCGCCGGCGCCGGCATGGCTGCCCTGGCGCTGTCCGCATTCGCCCTCCTTCCGCACGCCCTCGCGATCTTCTCCTCGCATCGCTTCGTGCTCGCGCGGCAGCCGTTCTGGGTGGGCGTGTTCTCGTGGGTGCCTCACGGTCCCGCGTGGCCGGCCGGAATCACGACCAGTTTCTTCCCCCGCTCGCTCGGCGACTCCATCGAGTCGCCGACGATTCCCGGCCGCGTCGGCTCGTTTCCCGAGATGGGGCTCGGATACTTCGGGATCGTCGCCTGGGCGCTCGTGCTCCTCCTTCTCTGGCCGGGCTCGACGCGCCGGCGAACGGAGGTCGCGCTTCTGTTGCCGCTCGCAGCCGGGCTCGCCGTCGCCATCGGCCAGTGGCCCTTCGTCGAGCTCTTCGGCCACCTGCCCGGCTTGAAGATGATGTTTCCGCTGCGCTACCTGTCGTGGGTCGCGCTCTGCGGGGCGGCGCTCGCGGCCTTCGGGCTCGACCAATGGCGATCGGTCCTCGAGGGGGACCGGCGCGCGGTGTTGCGCGGGCTGGTCGTCGCCCTCGCTCTCGCGGCGTTCGCCGTGCTCGCGTTTCTCCGGTTCCGGGAGCGGCACGCCGCCGCCGGCGGCCTCGCCTCGCAGCGCGACGCGCTCGTCGTCGCGCTCGCGCTCCTGGGCGTTTTCGCCCTCCTCGGGGCCGCTCGCCGGAGGGTGGTCCTCTATGCGGTCTTCCTCGCGTCGGCGGAGCTCCTGTATCAAGGAAGCCGGCTCCACCGGTTCGGGAAGCCCGAGGACTTTGCCCCGTCCACGCCGCTGCTCCAGTTCCTCGCGCGCCAACCCGGGACGTTCCGAGTCGTGGGGGACGGAGCTTTGCTCTTTCCGAGCTCCAACGTCTTCGCCGGGCTGGAGGACGTTCGAACTCACGATCCGATCGAGCGGCGCGACTACATCGAGTTCCTCGACTCGGCCGCGGGCTATCGTCCCGCCGATTACTTCAAGTCGCTCGAGAACCTGGACGCGCCGGCGCTCGACTACCTGAACGTCTGGTATCTCGTCGCCGCGCCGGGACGCGAGCCGCCCGGCCCTCGCTGGCGTCTCGTTTACGCCGGCGCGGACGGGAAGGTCTTTCAGAACCGCTTTGCCCTCCCGCGGGTGTTTTCTCCGGCGCGAGTCGAAGCGGCCGCCTCCCTGCGGGACGCGGCGGCGCCGCGCCGCACCGACTGGGGATCGCGGGCGCTCGTCGTGCCGTCGGAGTGGCGCGGCACCGTTCGCCCCGCCCCCGGCGGGAACGGGAGCACGGCGATTTCGCTCTACCGCGAAACGGCCAACACGGTTAGGTTCCACGCTTCCGTCGTCGCCGCCGGCTCCGCCCTCCTCGCGACGAGCCTGACCGACGACGGCGGATGGACCGGCCGAGCCGGGCGCACGGAGGTCTCGCTCGGACGCGCCAACGGACCGTTTCTCGCACTCGTTCTCCCTCCCGGCGAGCACGACGTCGTGCTTCGCTACACGGCCCCGGGCTTCCGGCTCGGAGCGGCGATCTCTCTCGCCGGGCTCGTGGTCTGCGCATTCGCGGTCGTCGCGGCGCGACGCGTCCATGCGTGACGTCCCCTTCACCCGTTCCCTCCTCGGCCGCCTCTGGCGGCGGCGGGCGGCGATGCGGGCGGACTGGGACCGGCGCGCGCGCGAGAACGCGCCGTTCTACGTCTGCACGACGGCGGCGGAGTCACCGGAGTCCTTTGCCGCGTCTGGGAAGCGGGACCTCGCGGAGAAAGTGCTCGACGGTCTCGACGTCTCGCCGCGCTGGCGGGTCCTCGAGATCGGGTGCGGGGTGGGAAGGCTGCTCGTGCCTCTGTCGACCCGCGTGGCCCACGTCGTCGGCGTGGACATCTCGGAAGAAATGCTCCGGCGGGCGGGGGAGCACTGCGCGCTGTTGCGCAACGTCGAGCTGAAACACACGGACGGGCGCCTCGACTTTCTCCCGGACGGCGCGTTCGACTTCGTCTTCTCGCACATCGTCTTTCAGCACCTGCCGCGAAAGGCCTATGCCGAGCGCTATTTTCGAGAGGCCTTCCGGGTCCTCGCGCCCGGAGGGACCTTCCGGGTGCAGGTAGACGGCCGGTCGCGGCAGGTATTCCGTCGGTGGATCGCGGATTCCTGGTCGGGCGTCGTCTTCTCCGCGCGCGAGCTCTCCCGCCGCCTCGAGAACGCGGGATTTCGGGTGACGGAGATCCGCGGGGAAGGCACCCAGTACCTGCGCGCGACCGCCGTCAAGCCGGCGGGGTGAGGCTTAACGGGCTTCGATCGCCTGCCGATACGCCTCGAGAAGGTCCTTCGGCATGGGAATGCGCTCCCCGCGTCCGCTCGCCTGCACGACGAGGACGTGGGGGAGGGCCGGCGCGTCGCCGGAACGTTCGTGACGCTCGAGCCCGGCGAGCTCGGGCCGGTCGCTCTCGCCGTACGCATGAAGGGTCATCTCGGAAAACCCGGCTGCGCGCAGGGCGGCGAAAAGGACCGGACGGTTGTAGAGGAAGCGATGCCCCCAGCCGTGAAAGGCGCGGTTCAACCCGAAGCAGTCCGACATCGCGTCCCCGTCTCCCGGCCACTGGCCCAGGCGATAGTGCGTCGCGTACACCCAGTCGAGGTTGGGGGTCGAGAGGCGCAGGATGCCGTCGTCCGTCAGGACCCGGCGGCACTCGGCGAGGCAGGCGAGGCCCTCCTCGAGCTCGAGATGTTCCAGGAAGTGCTCGCCGAAGATCGAGGCGACGCTCTCGAAGGGGAGGCCCTCCCGCACGTCTAAGACCTGATCGACCCCCGGCAGCGGCTGGACGTCGACGTTCCACCAGCCGGGAATCGGCGCGCGGCCGCAACCGAGGTGAATGCGAAGCGGCGCCGCATCGGGCCGGGTCGTCGGGGTTCGTCCGAAAAGGGCCATCGCGCCCGCGCGTCTTACCACAGCGGGGGGAGGGGTCTGACCCCCTCGCGGTCAGATCGTTCTCAGCTTTGCGGCTGGGGGGGGTCAGACCCCAGCGGACCAGATCGTTCTCCGCTTTGCGGCTGGGGGGGAGGGAGGGGTCTGACCCCCTCGCGCTCAGATCGTTCTCAGCTTTTCGGCTGGGGGGGGTCAGACCCCAGCGGACCCGCGAAGAAATCGCCGAGCGCCTCGGCGACCGCTTTGGGGCGCTCCATCGGCGCCAGGTGTCCCGCTCCGGGGATGACGACGAGACGCGCCTGCCGGATCGCGCCGGCCATCGCCTCGGAGTCCGCGGGCGGCGTGAGCGCGTCCCGCTCGCCGACGACGACGAGGGTCGGCACCGCGATGTCTCGCAGGAGCTCTTTCGAGTCCGGCCGGTCGCGCATCGCGGCGAGGTCCGCCTCGATCGTCTCCGGCTTCTGGCGGGAAATGATCCGCCGCACCCGCTCGAGGAGATCCGCCCGGCCGAGCGACTCGGGCGAGAGGAGCTTCCCCGGCATCGCTTCGACGAGCGGCGCCGACCCCTCGGCCCGGACCGCCGCGATCGTCTCGTCGCGCCTGGCCTTCCCGGCGTCGTCGTCGGCGGAAGCGCGCGTATCCACGAGCGCGAGCGCGCGAATCTTCTCGGGCCGGCGTTTCATGAGAGCGAGGGCGACGTAGCCACCGAAGGAGAATCCCGCGAGGCCGACGGGGCCCTCCACCTGCGCCAGGATCGCCTCGAGGAAGTCCGCGTGGGCTTCGACCGACGCGGGCGCCGGGGCGTCGCTGTTGCCGCGGCCCGGGAGGTCCGGCTTGAAAACGTGAAACCGCGGCGAGAGAGCTCGCGCGACGCCGGACCACATCGCGCCGTCGAGCGGGAATCCGTGGACGAGCACGAGCGACGGACCCTTTCCGATCTCCCGAACGTCCGCAGACTGGCCCGCCCAATCGATCCGCATTTGAACCGTCCCGCCTTGCCGAAATCTTACCCGGATCTCCGCGCCGCCGCCGCGACCTTCCTCGTCAAGGTCGGGATCGCCGCGTCCGCCAGGTCCCCCGGCCGGAACCACCGGGTGCGGGCGCCCCCCGGCGGAGCCGCATTGCCCCGCCTCCGGGCGCGGAAGACGGTGATCTCGATGCGGCGGTTGACGACGGCGTGGCGTGCGGTTCCCAGGGCGGGCTCACCCGTCAGCTCGAGCCCGAGCGTTACCAGCCGGCGCTCGAGCTCGGTCCGGCTAGCCGGGTCGGAGTCCGCCTCCCCGCACGGGAATTCCCAGAGGCCGTCGAGCCAGGTAGATCGGCGGCGTACGAGGAAGAGCCGCCCGCCCTCTTCCGCGACCCCTGCGGCGAGAGAGAGTCGGACGGGCGCCGGCTTCGCGCGGCGCCGCGGCCAGCTTTCCGGATCTCCGCTCTCCCGCGCGACGCAGTCCGCGGCGATCGGGCAGGCTCCACAGACGGGACGCCGCGGCGTGCAGACTTTCTGGCCGAGGTCCATGAGCGCCGCGGTGAAGTCTCCCGGCCGGTCCGCGGGAAGGAGAGCGCGCGCGTGCGCGAGGACCCGCTCGGAGAGCTCGCGGGCCCCCGCGGTTCCAGGCAGGGCGAACACGCGGGAAAGCACCCTCTCGACGTTCGCCTCGGCGGCGGGAAGCCGAGCGCCGAACGCGAGCGACGCCACCGCCGCGGACATGTAGTCCCCGAAACCGGGCAGGGAGGAGAGGACCGCCGGGTCGCGGGGGATTCGACCGCCGTGCTCGAGGCGAATGATCCGCGCCGCGCGGCGGAGGTTTCGGGCACGCGCGTAGTAGCCGAGTCCCGACCAGGCGGCGAGGACGCTTTCCTCGCGGGCGCGCGCGAGCGACGCGACGTCGGGGAAGCGCGCGACGAAGGCTTCGTAGCGCTTTTCGACGGCGCCCACCGTCGTCTGCTGGAGCATGACTTCGGAGACCCAGATCCGATACGGGTCGGTCGTCCCGCGCCAGGGCAGGCGGCGGTCTTCGCTACGGAACCAGGCGAGGAGGTTTTCGGTGAGCGAGCGTCGCCTCACGCCGAGGGCGTGAGAGTCTCCCGCGGCGCGATCCAGCCCGGCTCCCGCATGAGGCTCATCACCGACTGCTGTTCGGCGGGAGTCGGCAGGGTCTCGGCGAGGTGCTTCTCGTACTCGGCCGGAGTCAGGAGCTCGCCCGTCACCGAATAGGTCTTTCCGGCGAACTCGCCGATCCCCCGGTGGAACTTCATGTCGGGGGCGACGAGGTTCGGTCCGCCCGCCGGGAGCTGCCGGTTGATCGAGTCCAGGAGCTTCTCGACTTCCTGGCGGTACATTTCGCGCGACAGCTCGTTCAGGTGCTCTTTGTCCGCCTCGGCGCTATGGCGCGTCTCGTCGTAGCGCCCCTTGAGGCCCCACACGTAGAACCACTCCGCGGAGGAGGAGTTGTCCTTTCCGAAGAGGTCGTAGGCGGTCGAGAGCCACTTGTTGATGTACTTCTGCAGGACCGGGACGGGCAGTCGTCCCGCCTTGGCGATCCGTTGGAGGCCCATGTGCCCGGTGCCGAGGTGAAATCCCTCCTCCTTCAACATGGGCCCCATGGAGCGCGCGAGCGGCGCGAACCCGGACGTCGAGAGCATGTTGAGCTGGAACTTCCCGTCGCGGTCCACGAACTCGGTGTAGGCGAAGAAGTCGACCCAGTTGTCCACGTCGACGTTGAAGGAACCGAGCAGCCGGTTGTTGTCGAACGAGCGGCGCTCGAGCAGCTTGCGGGCTTCGATCTTCCCGGTCTCGCCGAAGTGGTTCACGAGCAGGTGGCACATCTGCCACCCGTGGCGCATCTCCTCG
>DASRPJ010000261.1:0-2165 GCA_035646435.1 Thermoanaerobaculia bacterium
TCTACACGACGGACCCGGAGCGCGCGGCGGACTTCTACACGGGTCTCCTCGGCTGGACGAAGGACGTGCTCCACAGGGATTTCGGCGATTACGTGATCTTCAACTTCGGCGGCCGGAAGGCGGCCGGGATGATGAAGATCCCGAAGGAGTGGGGCCCCGTCCCGCCTCACTGGCTCGTCTACTTCGCGGTGGACGACTGCGACGAGACCGTCGAGAAGGCAAAGAGGCTCGGGGCGAACGTCACCGTGCCTCCCACGGACATCCCGGAGGTCGGCCGCTTCGCGATGCTGACGGACCCGCAGGGTGCCGGATTTGCGGTGATCAAGCTGACGATGTGATCGCCGCAAAGCGGCGGTCATCCCGAGCGAAGCGAAGGACCCCCTTCCTTCTCGGCATGCGCACTGTCATCTCGTCGGCTCATCAATTCACAGGGTTTGCGCCAAGTTTTCCCGTCGATTTTTCTTCAGTCGGTCGTCGCACGACCTCCCTCGTCGCTTCGCTCCTCGGGATGTGACGCGCTGCGCGCGTCACACCTTCAGAAATACCCGCTTCCGGTAGAGGAGCCCGAAAACCGCCACCCAGATCGCGAGGTACGCGAGCGCGAAGAGGAGCGACCCCAGGCGCGGGTCCGCGAAGCGGTCGAAGACGGTCCGATAGATCGTCGCGTAGAGCGACCGCGGCTTGCCCGGCGGGTCGGGGAGCTTCCACCCGAGCATGAGGATCGTGCCGAGCGTCGACAGGCCGAACGCGGCGATCGGATTACGTCCGAGCCACTCGAACGGGCGCGCCCAGCCCCTCCAGCCGCGCCGGTCCACGACCTCCAGACAGAGAGCGAGGAAGAGGGCGGCGAGCCCGCTCATGAAGAGCGCGTACGAAGACGTCCACAGGTTCTTGTTGAGCGGGAAGACGCGCCCCCACAGCGCGCCGGCGGACGACAGCAACAGCCCTCCCGCGAGGAGACCCGACATCTTGTGACGTACCGACGCGGAGCGGAGCCACTCGCCGGCGAGCGCTCCCAGGAGCGTCGTCGCGACCGCGGGGATCGTCGAGAGCGGACCCTCGGGGTCCCACCCGGGCTTCCAGGTGTGCGGTCCGAGAACGAGCCGGTCGACGTAGGAAGCGAGGTTGCCTTCGCGGTCGAGGCGGCCGGCGCCGTAGCCGGGGACCGGCACGAGCGCCATCAACGCCCAGTAGCCGAGGAGGAGCGCGAGCGTGGTCACGAGCACGCCCTTTCGCGCGAAGCCGAGGAAGACTGCCGCGGCCAGGATGAACACGATGCCGATCCTCTGCAGCACTCCCGGTATGCGCAGGTACTCGCGATGGAAGACGAAGAACGAGAGGACGTTCAGCGCGAGACCGAGCCCGAAGATGATCGCGCCGCGCCGGAGCGCGTGGAGGAAGAGCCGCCGCCGGCTCGCCCCCGTCGACACGCGGCGAGCGAACGAGAACGCCATCGAAACGCCGACGATGAAGAGGAAGAACGGAAAGATCGTGTCGGTCGCGGTCCAGCCGTGCCAGTCGGCGTGGAGGAGCGGCGGGTAGACGTGGGCCCACGTTCCCGGGGTGTTGACGACGATCATGCCGGCGATCGTGAGCCCGCGGAAGACGTCGAGGGCGAGGAAGCGGGACGACGCCGCGGGGGGGCCTCCGGCGACCGTCAGCGGGAGAACCGCCCCGCGAGGCCGTCCGGCTCACGGCCCGCCGTCAGCCGCCCGACGACCTCCAGCTTGTCGAGGTCGAGGACCGAGACGACGTCCGCGTTCGTCGAGGCGACCCAGGCGCGCCTGCCGTCCGGCGCGATCAGGAGGCCCACGGGCACGGGGCTCTTCCCGAACCGGTCCGAGAAGACGCGCGCCTCGCTGCCGGCAACGGCTTCGCGGTCCATCGCGATCCGGCGCACCTCGCGCCGCGTCGCGACGTCGAAGACGGCGACGTCGCCCGACTGCGCGCACGAGACGAGGGCACGCTTTCCGTCGGGCGTGACTTTCACGCGGATCGGAAACTTCGGGGCCGGGAGCGTCGCGAGGATCGCGAGGCTCGAGGCGTCCAGCACCGAGACGGTGTCGGCCGCGCGGTTCGTGACCCACACCTGCCGGCCGTCGGGCGTCACGTCGATCCCTTCCGCGCCCTCGCCCGTCGGCCGGTCGGCGGCGACCTTGCCGCTC
>DASRPJ010000262.1:0-26510 GCA_035646435.1 Thermoanaerobaculia bacterium
GATGTGCCGCCCCGGCACGAGCACGCGAACGTCGACGCCGCGCTTCACCGCGTCGACGAGGCCGCGTCGGATCTGGCGGTCCGGGACGAAGTACGCGTTCTCGATCCAGATCCTCTGGCGCGCGGCCTGGATTCCCATGTAGTACAGGAGCTTCGCCATCGAGCTCGGGTCGGTCCGCGAGGAGCGGATCGCCTGCGCGAGAACCTCGCCCGCGGCGGGCAGCGGGGGAAACTGCCGCTGTCCGTGGAGGACTTCGCCGGTCGTGTGGACCCAGTCCTCCATGAAGATGGATTGGAGCTGGGCGACCACCGGCCCTTCGACCTGAACCATCGTTTCGCGCCACTCTTTCGGGTTCCGCGCGTCCCCCTTCCAGCGGTCGTCGATCCCGACGCCGCCGGTGAAGCCGATCTTCCCGTCCACCGTGAGGATCTTCCGGTGGGTCCGGTTGCCGATCTTGTAGATCGTGTAGATCCGGAGCGGCTTGTACTCGCGGACCTTGACTCCCGCGGCCTTCATCTGGTCTTCGAGCGCGCCGAGGTTGGATCCGTAGTCGTCGATCAGCAGGCGGACCTCGACCCCTTCGCGGGCCTTGTCCGAGAGCGCACGGGCGAACTCGGTGGCAATTTCCCCATCGTCGAAGATGAACATCTCCATGTTCACGCTCAGCCGTGCCGAACGGATCGCCTCGAGCATCGCGGGGAAGAACTGGTCGCCGTTCTGGAGGAGCGTCGCGCGGTTGTGCGGGACCATCTCCGTGCCCAGCACGTCGAGCGACCGGCGGAACTCGGCGCTGTCCACGCCATAGTCCGGCTTGTAGTCGTAGCTCGTCCGCTTGTCCCCGAACAGGTAGGAGCACCCGGCAAGAGGGACGAGGGCGAGGAACAGCGCGAGAGCGGACAGTCTCTTCGAGGCCCGAGGCTTAGGAAATTTCATTCGATGTATCGTTCCTCCGTGCGCCCGTCCGGGGCCAACGCGCCCACCGCCCGTCGATTCCGCCGAGCCCATCCGTAGGCCCGCCGGGGTCCACCGAGCAATCGTCGAGCCATGATCCGAAAAAAACCGCGTCGGCCCCGCAAGCCGCGAGTCTACAGAATCCCGATCGAAACCTACCTGATCGCGCTCGGCGTCGCGTTCGCGCTCGCCGTCGCAATTTCGCTTTTCAACCGGCCAACTCAGGTCCGATACGTTCTGCCGCACTCCTTCGGAGTGACCGACTCCACGTTTCTCCCCTCGCTCCACGCCATCGGAGGCCCCCGCATGGTCGGCGGCAACGCCGTCTCGATCCTCGAGAACGGAGTGGAGATGCTCCCCGCGATGCTCGCCTCGATTCGCGCGGCGGAGAAATCCGTTCACATGGAGGCGTACATCTTCTGGTCCGACTCGGTGGGGAGACAGTTCCGCGACGCCCTCACGGAAACAGCGCGTCGGGGAGTGGAGGTTCGCGTGCTGCTCGACGGCGTCGGTTCCCCGAAGCGCCTCGAGAAAGCGGACGTGCAGGCGATGCGGAGCGCGGGCTGCCAGGTCGAGTTCTTTCGTCCGGTGCGCCCGTGGATGCTCGACGTGATCAACCGCCGCACCCACCGGCGGATCCTCGTCGTCGACGGAAAGGTCGGTTTCACGGGAGGCGTGGGCTTCGCGGATATGTGGGCGGGCGACGCCGATTCACCGGAACACTGGCGGGACACCCAGGTTCGGATCGAAGGACCGGTCATCGCACAGATGCAGTCGGCTTTCCAGGAGAATTGGTCGGAGGTGACGGGCGATCTCCTCGTCGGCGAGCGTTATTTTCCGGCACTCGCCGCGCGGGGAAGCGTTCTCGCCGCGACCGTGGCCTCCTCGCCCGGGTTCTCGAGCTCCGCGGTTCAGACGCTCTACTCGGTCGCGATCTCCGCCGGCGAACGGACGATCTCCATCGCGAACTCCTACTTCGTTCCGAACGACGCTTCGGTCGAACTCCTCGTCGC
The DNA here is from genome assembly GCA_035646435.1 of Thermoanaerobaculia bacterium. Classification (GTDB taxonomy): domain Bacteria; phylum Acidobacteriota; class Thermoanaerobaculia; order UBA5066; family Gp7-AA6; genus Gp7-AA6. Next base: position 1,965 of record DASRPJ010000262.1, read on the forward strand.
CGCGGCGCGGCGAGGAGTGAACGTCCGGATCCTGGTGCCCGGCGAGATCAACGACCTGCCGGTGACGAAGACGGGGGGGCGGACGAAGTTCGGCGACCTCCTCCACGCGGGCGTCAAGATCTACGAGTACGTGCCGACGATGATGCACGCTAAGACGATGGTCGTGGATGGGCTCTTCGCGACGGTCGGCTCGACGAATTTCGACAACCGGTCCTTCCGCTACAACGACGAGCTCGACCTCGCGGTCTACGACGAAGGCATCGCCGGCCGGCTCGAACGGTCGTTCGACGAAGACGTCCGGAAGTCGCGGCCGTACACCTACGAGCAGTGGACCAACCGTTCGGTCTTCCAGAGGCTGAGCGAATGGGCGCTCCTCCCGGTTCGGTCCCAGCTCTGAGGGAAGGAACAAACCTCGTAAGGTTTGCCGGGCAGCGGCTGACACTCTTCGTCACGCTCACGGACCCCCTCACCCGTTAAACCCTTCTATCGAAAAGGTTTCGGTTTTCGGCCCGCCGTGGCGAAGGGCTTGCTCTCTCAAGCCCGCGAGGAAACACAAAAAACCTCAACCTCCTCCTTTCGCTCCCCGGGCGGCCCCACCCCGACCCGGGGCCTTTTTTTTTCCCGGGTCCTCACTCGCCCGGGAGATTTTTGCCTCGGGACGGACGCGCCGTCGCCTTCCCCGCTCCTGTTACCTTTCCGCCATGCGCGTTCTCGCGGGCGACGTGGGCGGGACGAAAACCGCGCTCGCGATTGCGGAGGTCGGCTCCCGGTCGCTCCGTTTTCTCCGGATCCGCCGGTATCGGAGCCTGGACTGGCCGGGCCTCGAGGCGATGGTCGAGCACTTCCTCGAGGAAGAGACGGCCCGACCCCGCGCCGCGGTATTCGGCGTTCCGGGTCCGGTTCGGGACGGGCGCGCCCGACTGACCCGGCTACCCTGGACGGTCGACGTCCGATCCGTGGCGGCCCCTCTGCGGCCGGCGCGAGTCAACCTCGTCAACGACTTCGTCGCCGCCGCGATGGGGATTCCCCGCCTCTCGCCTCGCCGCGTCGCCCTGCTCCTGCCCGGCCGACCCGACCCGGCCGGGCCGATCGGAGTGATCGGAGCGGGTACCGGACTCGGAGAGGCTGCCCTCGTCCACGCCGACGGCGGGCACGTCGTTTTCCCGTCGGAAGGCGGTCACGTCGACTTCGGACCCCGCGACGAGCGGGAGGACCGTCTCGTTGCCTTCCTTCGCCGCCGGCATGGGCGCGCCTCGCGCGACCGGATCCTCTCGGGAGAGGGGCTCGGTGACCTCTACGACTTTCTCGCGCTCGAGCGCGGACGGCCGGCTTCACCCGCCCTGGCCCGGGCCCTTGCCGGCGGCGACCGCGCCGCGGCGATCAGCCGCTTCGGGCTCCGGGGTCGAGATCCGGTTTGCCGCGCGGCTCTCTCGCTCTTCGCCTCGATCTACGGATCCGAAGCGGCCAACGTGGCGCTCCAGTATCAGGCGACCGGAGGGGTCTACCTCGCCGGCGGGATTGCGCCGAAAATCCTGCCGGCGCTTGCGCGCCCGATTTTCCGTGAAAGCTTTCGCGGGAAACCGCCGGTGGAAGACTTCCTCGCGGGGATCCCGGTCCGGGTCGTGCTCGACCCCCGGCTCGCCCTCCTGGGCGCGGCCTTCGAGGCTTACCGGACCGCGATCGAAACGACGCGGCGCCGCTCGAAGACGACATAGCGGCGGAGGTCCCGGTAGACCCACCGCACGCGGTACGTCGCTTCGTCGTCCAGTTTTTCGACCGCGTCGGGCTCGCCGAGGAGGTCGCGGACCTCCAGATCGGTCATCCCCGTGCGGAGCTCGCCCACGGGAGATTCCTGCTCGAGATTCACGACCTGGCTCGCCTCGGCCACGACGCGCTTGTGCTCGGCCTCTTTTACGGCCGCTTTCGACCCGAGGAGCGGCCGGGTGAGCGTGTCCACGAAGCCGGAAACGGTGGGGCGCCGGTCATAGATCCACCACCCGACTGCAGCGAGCACGACGAGAGACAGAAGCCCTCGGACTCGGCGCCCGTTCATGTGCAGTCAGTGTACGCTCTTCCCCGCGGCGGCTGCAGCGAGGTCGATCCGACCGTGACGGTCAGCCGGCGGAGCCCGCCCCCGAAGCGGCGGCGGGCGGGTTTCGCTCCATCTCCGAGAGGAGGAGGTTGGCGCGCCGCTGGAGCTCTTCGAGCTTCCTCACGGCGGCAGCGCGCTGGCCGGCCCGCACGATCCACACGATTTGCGTGGACGAGAAGACCGCGTCCTCGAGAGAGGGCTCGTCTCCGTCGCGACCGCGCGTCCGCTCCTCTCGCAGGAGTGACCGGCGGGCGTAGCGCAACGCCTCGAGCCCCTCGCCGCCGTTGACGGCGAGGAGAAACTGAAGCGTCCGGGTCGACCCGTCGCCGGGTTCGAGAGGCTCCGCCTCCGCAACCGACGGATGCGATCCCTCAGGGACCTCGATGAGGCCGATTTCGGACACCTGCCCGCAAAGTAGCGAACGATGTGCCGCGGAAGAACGTGTTCGCCAACGGGCGGGAGAGAAAGGAGTTGGGACTTCGTGGGCTCGGCCGGAGCGGTGTCGGCCGCGAGAAAGGCGTTACTCTCGGTAACAGCCGGGGCGCGTCACCGGGTCGGGGGTGGGTTCGTCCGATCCAGCTCCTCGCGGACCACGTTCGCCCTCTGAACGAGCCGGGCCATCTTCTCCCGACACGAGGCCGCCTGGGAGGCCAGGGTGGACCAGGAGACGCTCGATGCGCTGAAGACGGCGTCCTCGATGGACGGCTCCTCCCACTCGAGGCCGCGCGTGCGCTCTTCGCGGATCAGGATGCGCCGGGCGTACCGGATCGCGTCGAGGTCGCGTTCGGTTTCGCACTCCAGCCGGAACCGCAGAACGATCCGCCGGGTTGGATCGAAGCGTAGCGCCAGGCGGTCGGACGGGTCCCCTACCGAAGGGAGAGGATCGGTCGTCTCGCGATAGCCGATCGGCGCGCTCATTGGAAGGATCCGGAGCGGATTATATCGTCGCGCCCGAACCGGCCCGGTCGAGCCCGGCGACTCGGGGATAATGCTCGCCCTTTCGGAGGTACGAATGCCCGAGAAGAATGCCGCGCCCACCCCGATCACGGTGGCCGCGGGAGACGGTATCGGCCCGGAGATCATGGCGGCCACGCTCGCCGTTCTCCGCGCGGCCGGGGCGCGAGTCGCGATCGAGGAGATCGAGATCGGGGAGAAGGTCTACCGGCGCGGGGCGAGCTCGGGTATCGAGCCGTCCGCCTGGGAATCCCTCCGGCGCACCCGGGTCTTCCTGAAGGCGCCGATCACGACCCCCCAGGGGGGCGGCTTCAAGAGCCTGAACGTCACGACGAGGAAGACGCTCGGCCTCTACGCGAACGTCCGCCCGTGCGTGGCGTACCACCCCTTCGTTCAGACCCTGCACCCCGGGATGGACGTCGTCATCGTCCGGGAGAACGAGGAGGACCTCTACGCGGGGATCGAGCACCGGCAGACCGAGAACGTCATGCAGTGCCTGAAGCTCATCAGCCGCCCCGGCTGCGAAAAGATCGTTCGCTACGCTTTCGAGTACGCGCGCCGCAACGGCCGCCGCAAAGTCACGTGCTTCACCAAGGACAACATCATGAAGTTCACCGACGGCCTGTTCCACGCCGTCTTCGAAGAGGTCGGCGCCGGGTACTCCGATATCGAGAAGGAACACTGGATCGTCGACATCGGAGCCGCCAAGCTCGCCGATACTCCCGGAGCGTTCGACGTCGTCGTGATGCCCAACCTCTATGGAGACATCCTCTCCGACGTCGCGGCCCAGATCGCGGGCTCCGTGGGGCTCGCGGGCTCCGCGAACATCGGCGACCGATGCGCGATGTTCGAAGCGATCCATGGTTCGGCTCCGCGGCGAGCGGGACAGAACCTGGCGAACCCCTCCGGCCTCCTGCTCGCGTCCGTCATGATGCTCGTCCACATCGAGCAGCCGGACGTCGCCGAGCGCGTCCACAACGCCTGGTTGAAGACGATCGAGGACGGGATCCACACCTACGACGTCTTCACGGAGGGCACGAGCCGGCAGAAAGTCGGGACGAAGGAGTTCGCCGAAGCGGTGATCGAGCGGCTCGGCTCCCGCCCCGAGACGCTGAAGCCCGCGAAGTACGCGATCGAGGCGGCCCCGGCTCCCCTCCCGCCCCGCGCGGCGCGAACCGCGGCGCGCCGCGAGCTCGTCGGAATGGACCTCTTCGTGAACTGGACGGGGAGCGCGAACGACCTCGCCGACCGGTTGCGCCCGCTCGCGGCAGAAGGGCTTGCGCTCCAGACGATCAGCAACCGCGGGATCAAGGTCTGGCCGGACGGTTTCCCGGAGACGATGCAGACCGAGCACTGGCTCTGCCGGTTCCTCTCGATGGAGGCGTCGACGACCCATGGGGCGCTCGCCGCGCTGCTGACCCGCGCCGCGGACGCCGAGGTCGACTTCATCAAGACGGAGAATCTCTTCCTTTTCGATGGCGAGCGCGGCTACTCGCTCGGCCAGGGCGAGTGACCGGAACGCCCCCGTGCCCCGCTACCGGAAGATCACGAGCCCGTAGTCGCCGACGACACGAAAACCGAGCGCTTCGTACGCCCGGCTCGCGGCCACGTTCTCGACGCCGGTGAAGAGGATCGCCCGCGCCGCGCCTCCCCGCCGCGCTTCGAGCAGCGACCCGGCGACGACCGCACGGGCGTAGCCGCGTCCCCGGAGCTCCGGCGGGGTCCACACGCCTCCGATCTGCACGACGTCCGGGAGGCGTGCGTTGAACGCCGAGTAGGCGACCGGCCGGCCCTCGTCGAGGAGGATCCACTGGGAGCCGAGATCCCGTAGCCGCGCGATGTCCGAGCGCGCCGCGGCGAGCGCCTCTTCGCCGTCCGGTCGTCCGAGCGCTTCGACGGAGAACGCCATCCGCCAGCGAGCCGCGAGCTCCAGCTCCTCTCCCCGCGGCGGGCGGCACTCGACCCGTCCCGACGAGAGCGGCGACGGGACGCGGAGGTCCGCGAGGTCGACCGAGAAGAGCTCCTCCCGGCTGTCGAGCGACGCTTCCCGCCCGGCGAGGCCGAGCGCGCGGCGCGTCGCTTCGACCTGAGCCCACGGGCCGGTCAGGCCCTTCAGCTCACGGCCGGATCGCGCGACGGCGGCGCGCGCCACCGGCTCCAGCGTTTCGGGAGCAGGAGCCTGGAGGATCAGCATCCCGTTCCAGAAGTGAGCGGCCACGGCCGTCACCGCGCCGTCCTCGATCGCCGCCACGTACGTGCCCTCGAACGGATTCCCGCGATCCACGAGCCCGGCCGCTCGCGCGTTCGAGCGGAGGAACATCGAGTCGCTCGCTCGAGGCGCGAGAAACTCTTCGAGCTTCGCCTCGTCGCCGCGCGAGAGCGTCTTCAGCTCCCAGCCCACCGTCAGGGAACCTTCGACACGCGCACCGTGATCGTTTGGCCGTCGCGCCGCCAGCTCGCTCCGCGGAACTCGCCCGCCACGCCCTTCCCCTCGAAAGCGACTCCCGACGGCGACTCGCGCACGGCGGGCTCCTCGGGGAGACCGGAGACCGTGACGCGCCGCACTCCTTCGAAGAGCGGATGCCTGCCGGCCGACTCGGTCACCGCGCGGGCGTTCAGTACTTCGAGTGATCCTCTCGAGTTTCCGAGCTTCACCCAGCGGGAATGGAGGACCTCTCCCGGCGCGAGGCGCTCGACGTTCAGAGGATCGAAGCCCTGTGGCGAAAGTGGCTCGTCGTCCGACAACACGACGAGCTTCCAGCCCGCGCGGAAGAAATCCTCGCGGACCGCTTCCCGGGTGAGACGCGCGAGCTCGAGGGACCTCTTCGCGCCGTCAAGAGCCCGCGCGGTCTCCTGCGACGTGAAGCGGCACGGCCGCGACGCCTTCCGCGTCGAGAGCGCGCCCGAGAGGAGGGCGTCGAGCGTCTCGCCCGCACCGGCTTCGAGCTTCGACTCCCAGCCCGGCGCGAAACGGTCCAGAAGGAGACCGAACGCGTGACCGACGGCGTAGCTCCGCGACCGGACGTCGGCGGCTGCGAACTCGCTCGCGGGAAAGACCGGATCTCTCGAGGAAGCGCCGCGAGCGCGAGTCTCGACGAGGCGGGCGAGGCCCTCTTTCAGCTCCGTGCCGCGCTCGTAGAGCGCCCCGGACTCTCCGAGTTGCGAGAACCTCGCCCGTCGAAGGTCGAGCGCTGCGGCTGCCCAGCACGCCGCGCCTTTCTCCCCCTTCTCCGCAAGAGACCGTCGGAGCGCCTCGGTCTCCAACCGGGAGCGTTGGAGGAGGACCGGGTCATCCATCGGGTAAGTGAACAGGTCCACCTCGTTGCCGCCCCACTTCGGGTGACGGTCGGCCTGGAACACGTGGAAGGCTTCGTGCACCGCGACCGCGGCGGACTCGCGTACGGGAGTCTCCTCGGTCGCATCGAGCAGGAGCGTCGCCGTCCGTGCGTCTCCGATCGCGACTGACGTGTTCGCCCGCACGAGCGGGTGCTGGCCCGCAACGACCGCCGTCTCCGGCCGATCGGCAACGCGACGGAACTCGGGAGGCGGGCTCGGATGGCGGAAGAGGAACGTCCGCTCTCCATCGAAGATCGCGAGCGGGACTTTCGCGGGATCGAACCCGGGCCAGAGCGGACGGGAAGCGAGCCTCCGGACCTCCTCGTCGATCCGGAACGCCCGGGATCCGGGCGGAGGCGGAGCGGGCGCGGGCGACTGGGCGAGCGCGAGGCAGAGGATCAGGGGCGTCATCGACTTCTCCTTCCCGGGAGACGCGCGAGCCCGGTCCCGGTCACGCCGCCCCGGAGAGGAGCAGGCCGAGGAGCGCCGCGCCGAGGACGACCGCGGCGACGGCCGCCTTGGATGTCCACAGGTAGAGGACGGCGAGGGCCGCCACGAAGATCACGACCTGCGGAAGGGTCTGGACCCCGGCGCGGAAGAGCTGCACCGTCGTCGAGGCGATGATCCCGACGACCCCCGCGGTGATTCCGTCCAGGACGTCGTGGAGGGCCCGGTTCTCGACGAGGCGTTCGAGCGCCGCGTGCCCGACGAGCGTGATCGCGAACGCGGGCAGGAAGATGCCGAGCGTCATGGCGAGGGCGCCCGGGAGCCCGCCCGCGACGTAACCGACGAAGGTCCCGAAGATGATGAGGGGCGCGGGAAGGATCCCACCGAGGGCGAGCCCGTCCAGGAACTGCCCGTCCGTCAGCCAGCCGCCGCGCTCGACGGCGTCCCGCCGCACGAAAGGAATCGCCGTGTACGCGCCGCCGAAAGTGAGGAGCCCGCTCTTGAACCCGGACCCGAGGATCGCGCCGACGGAGGGTCCCGCCGGTGCGGGCGCGGCGGAGGGCGTCGCGGCGGTTGCGGAACGGGCCGGCGGCGGCGCGGCGCGAACGCGGGCCGAGTAGAAGACCGCCCCGCCCGCGAGCACGGCGACCGCGAGCGCCGCGAGCCACAGCGGCCGCTTTCGAAGAACGTACGCGGCGCCGCAGAGCGAAAGCGAGAAGGCGAAGTGAACGCCCGCGAGCTCGAGGACCGCGGCCAGTGCCGCGAGCCCGAGGAGCCACGCGTCGCGCAACGCCCCGGCGCCGATGCGGTGGACGGCGCGGGTCACGAGGGCGACGACGCCGGCCTGCGCGCCGGCGAAGAGGGCGGCGACGGTGGGAGACGCGAGCCCGATGGAGACGTAGAACCAGGACAACACGAGCATCAGCACGAGACCGGGGAGGAGGAACCCGAGTCCGGCGAGCAGGCCGCCCGTCCGCCCCCCGGCGATCATGCCGAAGTAGACGCAGAGCTCGTGGGCCTCCGGGCCGGGCAGGACCTGGTAAACGGCGAGCGTGCGGTTGAAGCGCTCCGGCGGGATCCAACGCTCTTCCTCGACGAGCTCCCGTCGGATCATTGCGATCTGCGCGACCGGTCCGCCCCACGCGAGGGCGCCGAAGCGGAGGAAGCGAAGGAAAATCCTTCCGGGCGATTCGCGGGGTGGCCCCGGCTCCGCGGGCGAGCCGCTCTCGCTCACGCCAGGTCGAAGAGTAGGACCTCGGAGTCGGTTCCCGACGAGACCTCGAAGTCCGGCTCGCCGCTCACGATCGCGGCGTCTCCCCCCTTCAGCACTTGATCCCCGAGCTCGATCTCGCCTCGCGCGACGTGAACCCAGGCGTGGCGGTCGGACCGGAGCGCGTGCGTGACGGCCTGCCCCCGGGAGAGGAGCGTCGCGAAGAGGTCGGCGTCCTGCCGGATGGTGACCGAGCCGTCCCGCCCGTCCGGGGAGCCGACGAGACGGAACCGGCCGCGGCGCTGCGCCTCCGGAAACGACCGCTGTTCATAGCCGGGCGGGAGTCCGCGCGCGACGGGGACGATCCAGATCTGCAGGAAGTGGAGAGGATCGGACGCGGAGTGGTTGAACTCGCTGTGCGTGATTCCCGTTCCGGCCGAAAGCCGCTGGGCCTCGCCGGGCCGGATGACCGATCCGTTTCCGAGACTGTCGCGGTGCTCGAGCGCACCGTCGAGCACCCACGTCACGATCTCCATGTCGCGGTGCGAATGCGTGGGAAAGCCCTGTCCCGGCTTCACGCGGTCCTCGTTCAGAACCCGCAGCGAGCGAAACCCCATTTGGGCGGGGTCGTGGTAATCGCCGAAGGAGAACGTGTGGCGGGTGTCGAGCCACCCGTGATCGAAGTGACCGCGCTCGTCGGAGCGGCGCAGGCGGATCACGAGCGGGAAAGGGGAGGCGGCGGGCTCACGCGGAGGCGGAAGAGTCGTCCGGCGCTCCGCAGTAGCGACCGACGGTCGCGAGCAGCTGGCCGAGCTGGATCGGCTTGCGGATGTAGTCCTGGATGCCGAGCGGCACGACCTGGTCCGCCAGGTTGGCGCCGGCGGAAATCACGACGACGGGAATCGCCGCGAGATCCGGGTCCCCGCGCTGCTCCGCGCGGAACTGCCAGCCGTTCATGACGGGCATCGTGAGATCGAGCAGGATGAGACAGGGCTTGGTTCCGTCGCGGAGGCAGTCGAGAGCGGCCTGGCCGTGCTCGGCGGCCCAGACCCGATAGCCCTCGTCCGTCAGGATCTGGCTCAACGTTTCGCGCAGATCCGTGTCGTCCTCGACGATCAAGACCCGGCCGCGTAGCTCCAGTTGACTCGTCACGTCGTGCGACCAGTATAGCCGGGCGCTTCCGGAGCGGGAGGCTCCGGCTCGGGCGGCGTCCGCGGGAGAGCGACGTGGAAGGCGGACCCCCGGCCCGGCTCGCTCTCTACGCGCAGCTCGCCCCCGTGCGCCGCGACGATCTGATGCACGATCCAGAGACCGAGACCGAACCCGCCGTAGTCGCTGGCCGACACGGCGCGCTCGAATCGCTGAAAGATCCGCGCCTGCGCCTCTGCTGCGATACCGATGCCCTCGTCCCGGACCATCAGCCTCGCGACGCGCTCGTCGCCGTCGACGCGGACCTCGATCCGGCCGCGGGCCCCGTACTTGATCGCGTTCGAGAGAAGGTTCTCGACGACCTGGTCGACCCGCATCGGGTCCCAGACGCCGAGCGCGGGCGACTCGACGGCAACGGAAATGGTGCAGTGAGCGCGGCGTGCGTCCTCTTCGTGGCGTGCAACCACGTCGCGGACGATCGAGGCGAGATCGGCCGTTTCGAGGTCGAGCTCCATACGGCCGTCCGTGATCCGGGAGAGGTCGAGGAGGTCGTTGATCAACTTGGTGAGTCGCATGACCTGCTTGTCGACCGCGACGAGCCGCTCCGACGCCGCTGCCGTCGACACGGCCGACGGTTCGGTGCGAAACCGCCGCAACAGGTTCTGGACGAGGAGCTGAAGCGTCGCGACCGGCGTCTTCAGCTCGTGCGACGCGATCGAGAGGAAGTCGTCGCGCGCGGCGACCGCCGCCTGCGCTTCCTCGTAGAGGCGCGAGTTGTCGATCGCGAGGCTCGCGTGGTGGGCGAGGCGCCGCGCAAACGCAACGTCGTCCGGGCCGTAGCGCATGCCCGATTCCGCGGAGACGAGAGTGAGGACTCCGAACCGACGCCCCGCCGCCTCGAGAGGCACCGAAAGAAAGGAGCTCAACCCGAGCTCGCTCAGGATCCGGTAGTGCTCTTCGTCGCGGGCGGATTGGCGCAGGAGCGAGTCGGGGATCTCCGTCAGGACCTGCGCGTTACCCGTCCGGAGAACTTCCGCCGCTCCATAAGGGGACTTCGGATCCTCGGGATATCGCTCCCGCAACTCCGAGACCCAGGCCACTTTCGCCGGATCGACGTGGGCGGCGGCGAGCCGCTGCAGCTTTCCTTCCCTGTCCACGACGTCCACGACGCACCAGTCGGCCATCCCCGGCACGGCGAGGCGGGCCACCGTCGCGAGCGTCGCCCTGTAGTCGAGCGAGGAGGCGAGAACCGAGCTCGCCTCGGCGAGGAACGCGGAGCGGCGCTGCGCCGCCTCCGCCTCCGCCCGCGCCCGCTGCTCCCGATCGAGCAGCTCGGCCCGTTCGCGGTCCGCCGCCTTGGCGGCCGAGATGTCGCGGACGAAACCGGTGAAGAAAGGAGGGCTGGTCGCGATGCGCGTGATCGTGAGCTCGACCAAGAACTCGGTTCCGTCGGAGCGCAGCGCCGGCATCTCGAGGCGGCGGGAGAGGACCCGCGCTTCGCCGGTGCGGAGGTGGCGCTCGAGACCGGCGTGGTGGGCGTCTCGCAGGCGCTCGGGGATGAGGAGATCCGCCATGGCCCGTCCGAGGACTTCCTCGCGCCTGTACCCGAAAATCCTCTCGGCGGAGGGATTGAACTCGACGAGCTTGCCCCCCTCGTCGATCGTCACGATCCCCTCGAGCGCGGTCTCGAGAACGGCGCTCTTCCTCGCCTCCAGGTGGCGCAGTACTTCCGCTATTCGCCTCTGCTCCCGCTCGGCCCCTTCCGCTCTCTCGCGCTGGCGGTGCTCGATCTCGTAGGCGCCCGCGAGGCGCCGGCTCACCGGAACGGCGAGCGCGAGCAGGAGAAGGAGTGCCCCGACGCCGCTCGCGATGATGAGCCCCGACGCCCAGAGATTTTCGCGAGCCGCCCTCCACTCCGCTGCCCGGAGCGTGCTCCGCTTGTGGGCCAGGTAGTCCCCGAGCGCTCGATCGAGGGCGTCATGCCGCGGGCTCGTGATTTGCTCGACGTAGCGGCCGAGCTCCTGCGGGCTCGCGCCCCCGCGCAGGAGGGCGAGCCCGGCGGCGGCGGCCTCCTCGTATCCGCGGTCCGCGCGCTCGACCGCCTCGAGGAGGCCGGCATCCTCGGCCGTCACGCGCTGGCGGAGCCGCTGCAGGGAGGCGACGACCTCGGTTCGCGAGTGAACGAGCTTGTCGAGGAACCGGGCTTCTCCCATGAGAAGGTAGCCGCGGAAGCTCGCGACGCGGCGCTCCAGGCCGGAGCGCAGGAGTCCCACCTCGAGGAGGTCTTCGGCCTGTCGGATCGCTTCGCGATCCGTGGCGAGGGCCATCCGGAGCGCGATGGTGGACGTCGCGGTCAGGAGGAGCACGAGAAGAGCCGAAGCGACGAACCCGATCGCGACCCTGCGCTGGATCGAGAGCGCGCCCGCCCCGCGAAGGGGGGACCATCCTTCTCTCGCCGACCGGGCCATCTAGAGCTGGCCGCGGAGAAGGCCCGCCGTGTGCTCGAGGATCTTCTCCGAGAGAGGGCGGGCCTTCCACTCGGCGTACGTGATCCGCCGGGCCTTTGCGCGGTCCGCTTCGAAGTGGCGGATCTGCTCTCGCGCGAAGTCGGCGTCGTAGACGTTCAGGTTCTCTTCGTCGTTCAACCGGAAGGAGCGGTTGTCGAAGTTCGTCGAGCCGACGGAAACCCACAGGTCGTCCACGACCATCACCTTGCAGTGGTACATCGTCGGCTGGTACTCGTAGATCTCCACTTCCGCCTTCAGGAGATCCCCCCACCGGGACCGCGACGCCTTCCGCGTCAGCTCCGAGTCGATCCTGGTTCCGGGAACGAGGACCTCCACGTCGACCCCACGCTGGCGCGCTTTCACCATGGTCTCGACGGCGAGGTCGTCCGGAACGAAGTAGGAGTTGGCGATCAGGACGCGGCGGCGCGCCGACGCGATCGAAAGGAGGTACATCAGCCGGACGCTCTCGCTCCCTTCCCGGGGGGAGCTTTTGAACACCTGCGCCAGGGCGCTCCCCACGGGCGGGAGCGGCGGGAAGTACTCCTCGCCGTGCAGAACCTCCGACTGCGTTTTCATCCAGTTGTCCATGAACGCCGCCTGCATCTGGGCGACGGCGGGCCCTTCGAGCCGGAAGTGGGAGTCGCGCCAGTGGTCCGGGTCCTGCGCGTTCCCGGTCCACTTGTCGGCGATTCCGACCCCTCCCGTGAATCCGACGCGGCCGTCCACGACGAGGATCTTCCGGTGGGTGCGGTTGTTGATCCGCGAGAGGTTGTACCAGTGGAGCGGGTGGTACCGCTCGACCTCGGCGCCCGCCTCTCTCATCTGGTCGAGGTACTCCTTCTTCGCCTTTCCGCTGCCGACCCAATCGAGCAGAACGTGAACTTTGACGCCTGCCCGCGCGCGTTCGGAGAGCGCGTCGGCGAACTGCTGGCCCACTTCTCCGGACCAGTAGATGTACGTCTCGAAGCTGACTGTCTTCGTCGCGCCGCGGATCGCCTCGAGCATCGCGGGAAAGATCCGGTCGCCGTTCAAGAGCGTGGTGACTCGATTGCCGTCCACGATCGCCGGACCGAGGAGGGAGCCCATGGAGCGCAGGAACTGCGGGTCGGAGACCGCGTAGAGCGGCTCGATGTGGCGCTTGATCTTCTTTTCGGAAGGGGAAAGGTTCAGAAACAGGAAGACGACGACCAGAGTCGCCCCGATCGCCAGGAAGACTGCCATCACGACTCTTTTCCGCCCCGCCTTCACCACGGGACAGTAACAGAGCGGTTCGGGAATCCGTCGGATTCACTCCCTCTCTCCGCGCGCGGGGAGGGGGTCGGGGTGAGGGGCGATACGATCCCACCATGGCGGGTAAAGACCGCGTCGCCCTCGTCACCGGCGGAACTCGCGGGATCGGCTTCGCGATCGCGAGCCGCCTCGCGGGGGAAGGCTTCGCGGTCGTCATCTCGGGGCGATCGGAGGAGAGCGTCACGTCCGCGGTCGGCAGGCTCGCCGGGAGCGTGGAAGGCGGGCAGTTTGCCGGCCGGCCGGCGGACGCCCGCAGCGAGCCGGACCAGCAGTCGCTCGTCGGTTTCGTCGCGAGGACACATGGCCGGCTCGACGTTCTCGTTAACAACGCGGGAGTCGGCGAGTTCGACTCGGTCGAGAAGCTCGACCCGCCGCGGTTCCGGGACGTCGTCGAAACGAACCTTCTGGGGCCGTACTACGCGACGCACTTCGCCGTCCCGCTCATGAAGAAGGGGGGCGGCGGCTTCGTCGTGAACATCGGATCGCTCGCGGGCGTCAACGCGTTCGCCGGCGGCTCCGCGTACAACGCGTCCAAGTTCGGGCTCCTCGGTTTCTCGGAGGCATCGATGCTCGACCTCCGTCACCAGGGCATCCGCGTCGCCGCGATCCTCCCCGGCTCGGTGGGCACGGAGTTCGGCCACTCCCACGGGAATCGGGATCAGTCGTGGATGCTGTCGTCCGAGGACGTCGCCGAGGCGGTCGTCGACCTCATCCGGTTCCCCGACCGCGCGATCGCTTCGCGGATCGATCTCCGACCCTCCCGTCCCCCGAAGCGATAGAGGCGGCCGGCTCACCGCTCCTTCCTCGAGGCGGCAACCCGCGCCTCGTGAGCAGCGGTCGTCTCTTCGACCGAGACGGCCTCCTGGAGCGTGGGACCCGTATTGGGGTCTTTGACCTTCTCGACGAGCTTCAAGTAACGCTCGTGAAGCGCGCAAAGCTCCTCTTCGGAGAGGTCCTCTGCGCCGACGAGCCGATTGCTCGCACCCTGGAGTGCCGCGACGACCTCATTCAGCTTGAGCTGCATCGCGCGCGCCTCCTTGTTCTGTGCGCGCTGGATGAGGAACACCATCAGAAAAGTGGCGATGGTCGTCCCGGTGTTGATGACCATCTGCCAGGCTTGAGAAAAGTGGAAGAACGGACCAGTGAGCGCCCATACGAGAACGAACCCGAGAGCGATCGCGAAGGCCGCCGTGCTTCCCGTCCACTGCGAGACGCGCGTGGAGAAACGCTCGATCGGGTTCCCGGCGGGCGAGGCGGTCTTCGGCTCCATGCGAGGCGATAGTGCAAGCGCCCTGCCGCGCCGCAAGTCCTACTCTGCCCGGACGATCCGCCCTTCGATCTTCGACGTCACCCGCCGGGCGGGGAGCGCGCGGATCGCCGCCTCGGTGGTCGCGCGCCAAGGGAGCGGCCCTGAGTCGAGACGCCGCGGGCTCGTCGCTCCCCGCCCCTTCGAGAAGAGCGGATACCCGTCCCGGTACCCGTTCTCCCAGACGTAGTCGAGCGACGCCACGCTGTACCGCCGATCGGGCTCGAGCGCCCGGTAGGCCGTGGAACCGCGCGGCGCGACCTGGACGTCCGCGGCGTCCACGGAGTAAACGGGCTCGTCCTCCGTCCCGCCGACCCGATACCGGAAGCGGATTCCGGACACCTGGAGGAAACGCCCGTGCCCGGCGTGCACCTTGGAGACGGAGATCCTCAAGAGCTCGAGGAGCTCCGCGCCCGTGATCTCGAAGGAAACGATCTTGTTGTCGAAGTAGAAGATCCCCTCGAAGTCGTAGTTCCGGATGGGGCCGGGCGGGATGTCGTCGTTGATGCGAATCGCGCCGCCGTTGACGAACGCGACGTCCGTCGCCATCCGGTCGCGCAGCACGTCGGTCAGGAAGTTGCCGAGCGCCGTCTCGCGCCCGCGCACCGCCGGCTCGACCCCTTCGAGGAGGTTCTCGGTCGTTCCGATCACCTCTTCGAGGTCGCGTCCCGTCTGGGCTCGAACCGCGACGGCGAGCTCGACGAGCGATGCCTGCACCTCTTTTTCGACCGCGGGATCCTTCTCCACGTCGGCTCCGAGCGCAACCTTGCGGAACGAGTCTTCGAACCTCCCGTCGGCGGAGATCCGGACGTCGTGCACGACCGCGGTCTTCGCGTCGGCGTCCGCCTTCGTGATCCAGGTGTTGCCGACCTTTCGGTCGAGGAAGAAATGCTCGTGCCCGCCCACGACGAGCGCGACGGCCGGAAACTCCCGCGCGAGCCGCTCGTCCTCCTCGAGGTCCTGGTGCGTCAGGGCGACGACTGCGGTCGCGCCCGAGGCGCGCAGCCGGTCGATCGCGCGCGAGACGGCCGCGTTCCGGGCGGTGGGCTCGTACTCGTAGCCGACGTAGTCCCGCGGCTGCGCGTCGGTCGTGAGGCCGAAGATGCCGACCCGGACGCCGCCGATCTCCTTCACGAGGACGTCGTGCGCGTTTCCGACCCGCGCGGAAAACGGCTGGCCCGACGCCGTCGCGACGGTCCGATAGCGCGTATTCGACGACACCCACGCGAAGTCGGACTGGGCGACGCGGCCGAGAAGGAGTCCGGGGTCGCGGTCGTCGAACTCGTGGTTGCCGAAGACGACGACGAGCGAGGGATCGAACCCGGCGGGATCCCCGTCGAGGAGGTTCAACGTCCGGATCATCGGGTTCCCGCGCAGGTACTTGCTCATGACGGACGGAAAGAGGAGGTCTCCCCCGTGGAGGACGAGGACGGGCCGGCCCTCGGCTTCGAGCTCCCTTCGCAGCGTCCTCACCCGCGCGAGGCCTCCCACCGTCCCGCCCAGGAGCCCCTCGATCTTGTACACGTCGTTGATCTGGAGGATCGTGAATCGGACCGCGGGCGATGCCGCAGGGGGCGGGGCCGTCGGACGCGCCGCGCCACCCGCGCAGGCGACTCCGGCCAGGAGAAGCGCGGCGGCGATGAGCCGGGCCGGGACGCTCATCGCCGCGGCCTTCCGTCCGCCCGCGCCGCGCGGACCCAGACGCGCACGTGCTCGAGACGGGGAGCGGGCTCGCCGCGAGCCCTCGCGAGACGGCGAAGGAGGAGCGCGAGCGCGGGGGGATGCGCCGATCGCAGATCGTCCACGCTGTCGATCCCGGCTTCTTCGAGGAGACGGGCCGCGCTCGGCCCCATTCCCTTGTGGAGGGCGAGGGAGGCGCGCCGGGCCGCGCGTTCGACTGCTGGAACCGGCACGCCGGATCGAACGGCCACGGCGCCCGCGCCCTCTTTTCGAACGGCGCGATCGAGGCGCTCGGGGGTGGGGATCCCGGCCCCGCGGAGGCTCGCGACGGCGGCGGGCCCGAGACCCGGCAGGTCGGCGAGAACGGGCCGGATCGACTGGACGTTCCGTTCCATCGCCGCGACCGAGGCCCAGGCGCTGAAGACGATCGCGACGCCGGCGGTGACGAGCCGCAATCGGCCGCGAAGGCCCGTAACCCACGAGAAGAACGCGAAAGCGGAAAGCGCGAGCGGCGGGAATCCGCCGAACCCGGCGAAAGGCATCTCGAAGACCTTCCAGTCCTCGAAACCCGGAACGGTGTAGATCCACTTCGTGCGCGCCCAGTAGTTCAAGAGCTCCCACGCGGCTCCGGCGAGAAGACCTCCGAGCAGAAGGCGCAGGAGCCGGCCCGGGCGTCCCGCTTCGAGGTCGCGCAGCAGAGACGGCGCCCCCGAGCGGTAGTTGACGACCTCGAGGATGCCGAGCGGTCCTCCCCACACCATCCAGAACGCCCATCGCGGCCAGACCAGAGGGAGGATCGCGCAGGCTGCGCCGGCGGCGAAGCAGAGGGTAAGGACGGTCGGGGTCACGCGCACCGGTCTCCATCGGCGCCCGCGAGGGAAGCCGAAGGCGTCGAGAAGCTCGGCGTGAAGAAAACAGGCGGGGATCACGGTCGCAAACGCGAGGGTGCTCATGAGCACCGAGCCCCACAGCGTCCTCAGTCCGAAAACGTAGTACCAGTTGTGCAGCCGGAGGTTGTAGGCCTCGAACAGCAGCCAGAACGGCAGCGACCAGAGCATCATCCGGACGAGCTCGCCCCTCCGCTCCCCGATGAACGAACGCCGGCGGCGGGCGAGGATCGCGGCGTCCAGGACGAGGAGGTAGCCGTACCAGGCGGGGAGATACCAGACCGTGTTCCACGCTTCGAGGTCCGCGACGAGAGCCCACAGCCCGAGCCCGATAATCACGACTCCGGCGGCGGCCTGAAGGAGGGCGCCGGTCTCCGCGCCGGGGGCACGCCCTTCTGCCGGCAAGGTCGCAGCCGAGCTCACCGGAGATTTCCCTTGGGAAATCCGGCGCGGTCCGGCTCCGCGTTCAGGCGCGCGAGCAGCTTCCGGATCAGGTCCGTCTTGGTGCGTCCCGCGATCTTCGGATCAACGAGGTATCGCACGATCGCCTCGAGCCACGTGTACTCGCTGACCCGGAAGAGCACGACGGGCCGCTCCTGGACCTGCAGGTGGTCCACGGGCGTCTCGGCGAGGAGCTCCCGGAAGACCTTCACGCGTTGCATCATCGTCTCGCCGAGCTCCTCTTCCGCCACTTCGCTCATCGTTTTCGCGACGAACTCGAGGTCGCTGTCATAAGCGATCTGAAACTTGATCTCGTTCCAGATGTACGGGAAGAGCGGCCACGAGTAGTTGTAGACGGGGGTCGTCAGGACGTGAGAGTTCGGGAACTTGATGATGCGTCCGCTCGGGTGGTCGGTCGAGAGGTACTGCCCGCCGAACTCCCACAGCGTCGTGTCGAGGTAGGAGACGTCGATCACGTCGCCCGCGGCGCCGCCGATCAGGATCCGGTCGCCGACGCGGTAGGGCTTGCGGACGAGGATGTAGATCCAGCCGATGAAGCTCGTGATGGGCGTCTGCAGGGCGAAGCCGAGGATGAGTGAGAGGACTCCGACCGAGACGAGCGCCGTGTACCAGCCGACGAACACGGCCGAGACGAGGATGATCACGATCGCGAGAAAGACCGCTAGCCTCAGGATGCGTTTGAGGTTGTAACGGGTGACCGTGTCGAACCGCGGCAGGAAGTACATCTGTACGGCCTTGCCGAGGAGGAGGGCGAGCACGATGAATACGGCGCCGAGGCTCGCGCGCTGGAGAATGTCGAGAGCTCTGTCGGTGAGCGGGAGCGGCGACCGGATCAGGACGATCCGGACGGCGAGAAAGACGGCGATCAGGACCGCATAGACGACGAGCCCCGCGATGAGGCTCTTGCGGGGCGGTCTCTCGTGCGCCTCGGGCGGGGGGGTCGCCTGATCGAGGGCTTCCCGGACGTCCCCCTGCTTCTTGAGCTGCTCGGCCTGTTTCTTCTCCGGTTCGCTCATCGAAGACTCCGGCCGCGCCCGGGCAGCAGGATTTCTACGCCCGTTCGGGCTCTTCCTCGATGAACGAGCGGACCTGGTCCATCAGCTCGGGCGTCGGCTCGAGCCCGTGCTCGCGGGCGTGCACCCGCGCGTTCGCCATGAGCTCGTCCTCGTCCCGACCGCGCACGACGTGGTCGCAGTCGCTCGACGGGTTCACCTTGTGACACTCGATGATCTTGGCCATGGGACCTCCTTGAAGAGGGGGCTCGGGGGACCACAAGGTCCCCCGCTGATTCATTGAGGCGCGACGCCCGGCGGCGTCGGATCGGGGACGCGGTTCTTGATCGGCGGAATCGACTTCAGGTAGGCGAAGACCGCCTTCAGCTCCTCGTCGCGCATCTTCGCGTACCAGGGCCATGGCATCGGCGGCAGGATCGTGCGCGACGTGCCCATGTGCTTGCCCGTCCGCATCGCGCGGATGAACATGTCCTCGGTCCAGATCCCGATGCCCGTGTTGTCGTCCGGCGTCAGGTTCATCGTGTAGCTGATACCCCATGGGCCGGCCCACGCGGTGTTCGTATGCGTGGCGGCCATTCCCCACGGTCCTTCGAGCTTGGGCGGCGGCGGCAGCTTCATGCCTTCGGGATGACCGGAGAGCATCCGGGTCATGTCCGGCTCGGGCCCGGTTTTCCCCATCTTGTACGGCGTGTGACAGTCGTTGCATCCCATGATCGTGACGAGGTAACGCCCGCCCCCGACGAGCTCGGCCGACGCTGCGGAAGGCGCCCCGGCGGGCGCACTACCCGGTGCGGCGGCGGGCTCGACGGCGCCGGCCGGCGTGGATTCGGCCTGCGCGGCACCGGGAGCCTCCTCCTTGCGGCAGGCGACGGCGAGAACGGCGGCGAGCAGGGCGATCACGGCCGCAGACCCGAGATTTCGACGCATCGAGCTCTCTCCTTTCCCGGACACTCCGGACGCGCGGCATCATAAATGCGATCCGGCCGCCCGGGGACACTAGAATTCGCGGCTCCGGGGAGGGCCATGGCAACGATCCGTCCTTTTCGAGCGCTTCGACCGACGCCCGCGCGGGCGCGGGACGTCGCCGCCGTTCCGTACGACGTCGTCACGACTTCGGAAGCGCGCGCTCTCGCTTCCGGAAAACCGGCGAGCTTCCTCCACGTCTCCCGACCCGAGATCGATCTCCCGGAAGAAACCGATCCGCACTCCGACGAGGTCTATCGGAAGGGGGCGGAGAGCTTCTCCCGGCTCGAGCGCGAAGGCCCTCTCGTTCGCGAGAGCGAGCCGTCGGTCTATCTCTACCGCTTGCGGATGGGAGATCACGAACAGACCGGCGTCGCCGCGGCGTACTCGCTCGACGAATACGACTCGGGCGCGATTCGCCGGCACGAGCGCACCCGCCGCGACAAGGAGGACGACCGCACCCGACACATGGTCACCCTCGGCGCGCAGACCGGCCCGGTCTTCCTCACGTATCGCAGCCGGGGGGAGATCGACGACCTCGTCGACGCCGCCACCCGCGAGGAGCCGCTCTACGACTTCGAGGCGGAAGACGGCGTCGCGCACACGATGTGGCGGGTCGGAGGCCCGCAGGCGGAGCGCCTCGTCTCGGCGTTCGAGCGCGTGCCGCTCCTCTACATCGCCGACGGGCATCACCGCGCCGCGAGCGCGAGCCGCGCGAGAAGTGAGCTCGCCGGCAAGGGGCGCGGCGACGCGGCCGACTCGTTTCTCGCCGTCGCGTTCCCCGACACTCACCTGCGCATCCTTCCGTACAACCGCGTCGTGAAGGACCTGGGCGGCCGCACGCCCGAGCAGTTCCTCGCCGCTCTCCGGGAGAAGTTGCCCGTGTCCGACGCGGCGCCGGCGTCGCCTTCCCGGCGCGGGGAGGTGAGCCTCTACCTCGACGGGCGGTGGTACGGGATCGGCCTGGGCGACCCCTCGGAGCTCGACGTCACGCTCCTCCAGGATCGCGTGCTCGACCCCATCCTCGGAATCCACGACATCCGAACGGATCCCCGGATCGACTTCGTCGGCGGCGGCCGCGGGACGAGGGCCCTCGAGCGCGCCGTGGACGACGGGAGCGCCGCCGCGGCGTTCTCCCTCTTCCCCGTCTCGATCGACGACCTCATTCGGATCGCCGACGCCGACGGCATCATGCCGCCCAAATCGACGTGGTTCGAGCCGAAGCTCCGCGACGGCCTGCTGATCCACGAGATCTGATTTCCTCTGCCCGCTCATCCCTTTCCCCTCCGGGGAGAGGGTCGGGGTGGGGGCGGCTACCGCGAACTCAATAGAATCTCGGCCGATGAAGGTGCTCGTCGCCGACAAGTTCGAGGACTCCGGCCGGAGCGGGTTGGCCGAGGCGGGGCTCGAGGTCCTCTACCAGCCCGACGCGAAGGACGACGCGCTCACCGAGGCCCTGAAGTCGAGCGGAGCGGAAGTGCTCGTCGTCCGATCGACGAAGGTGACCCGCCCGATGCTCGAGACCGGACACCTGTCGCTCGTCGTCCGCGCCGGAGCCGGTTACAACACGATCGACGTCGAGGCGGCGTCGGAACGGGGCATCTCCGTCGCGAACTGTCCGGGGAAGAACTCGATCGCGGTGGCGGAGCTCGCTTTCGGTCTCATCCTCGCGCTCGACCGGCGCATCCCGGACAACACGCGCGACCTCGAGAAGGGCGTGTGGAACAAGAAGGAGTACGCGCGCGCGCGCGGACTGTACGGCCGCACCCTCGGGCTCATCGGCGTCGGAGGCATCGGGCGCGAGATGATCCCGCGCGCCCGCGCGCTCGGGATGCCGGTCGTCGCGTGGAGCCGCAGCCTCACGCCGGAGCGCGCCGCCGCGCTCGGCATCGAGCGGAAGGACTCGCCACGAGGCGTCGCGGAATCGGCCGACGTCGTCAGCGTCCACGTCGCGCTGAAGCCCGACACGACGAAGCTGATCGGCGAGGAGTTTTTCGCCGCGATGCGTCGCGGTGCGTTCTTCGTCAACACCTCCCGGGCCGAGGTCGTGGACCACGCCGCGCTCGAGCGGGCCGTGCGCGAGAAGGGCCTCCGCGCCGGACTGGACGTCTTCGAGGGCGAGCCTTCGGGCGGTGCCGGCTCCGTCGAGGCGCCGATCTTCCAAATCCCCGGCGTCGTCGGCACGCACCACATCGGCGCGTCGACCGACCAGGCCCAGGAGGCGATCGCCGCGGAGACCGTGCGCATCGTGCGCGAATACAAGGAGACCGGCCGAGCTCCGAACGTCGTCAACCTCGCGAAGAAGTCGCCCGCCACGCACCTGCTCGTCGTTCGCCACTGCGACCGGGTCGGCGTTCTCGCCGCGGTCTTCGACCGGATCAAGCAGGCCGGCATCAACGTGCAGGAGACCGAGAACGTCGTCTTCGACGGGGCGAAGGCGGCCGTCGCGCGAATCCACCTGAACCAAGCGCCGTCCGCGGAAGTGCTGCGCGACATCGAGAACAGCACGTCGGACATCCTGGAAGTGACGCTGCTCCCGATCTGAACCCTTGTAGTACACTCTTGTACTACAGGAGGGGCGATGCCCACGAGCGTTCGGTTGGACCGAAAAACGGAGAAACTCGTCGAGAGGCTTGGCCGCGTGCAGAGCCGCACGAAGTCGGAAGTGATCCGGCAGGCGATCCTGCTCGCCGCCGAGAAGGAGCTGGGCCCCGGCCAGGATGAGAGCACGCCGTATGAGCGCTCCGCACACCTGATCGGCTGTGTATCCGGAGGGCCGCGGGATCTTTCCGTGAACACGGGCGCAAAGGTTCGGAAGATCCTGGGGAGCAAGGCGCGCTCTCGTTGATTCTCGTCGATGCCGGGCCCCTGGTGGCGATCGTTCATCGGAGCGACGACTTTCACGAGCCCTGCGCCGAGGTCTTCCGCTCCCTGAAACAGTCGCCGCTCTCCGTCTGGCCCGCCGTGACGGAGGCGATGCATCTCTTGAGCTTTTCGTGGCAGGCCCAGGACGCACTCTGGGAACTCCTCGAGAACGGGTCGGTGGTTCTGACGGATCTGACGCCCGGAGATCTCCCACGCATGCGGGCGCTCGTGAGGCAGTATCGTGATCTGCCGATGGACCTCGCCGACGCGGCCCTCGTCTGCGTCGCGGAGCGCGAGAGGATCTCCCGAGTCTTCACCCTCGACCGGAAGGACTTTCGAATCTATCGGCCGCGCGGGCTCGGGCGGTTTTCTATACTCCCTTCCTGACCGACGCCCAGCCGTCGGCGCCGCATCCGGTAGAAAGGACGACGTGATGACCGACCGCATCTTCAACTTCGGCGCGGGACCGGCGGTCCTGCCCGAGCCCGTCCTCGAGGAGGTGCGGCGCGACCTGCTGGCGCTGCCCGGCGCGGGGATGTCAATCCTCGAGATCAGCCACCGCTCGAAGACGTTCGAGGAGATCCTCGAGGGCGCCGTCGCCGACATCCGGCGCCTCGCGTCGGTCCCGCCGAACTATCGCGTCCTCTTTCTCGGCGGCGGCGCGTCTCTCCAGTTCTCGATGGTCCCGATGAACCTCCTCGCGCCGGACCGCTCCGCCGACTA
Source organism: Thermoanaerobaculia bacterium (assembly GCA_035646435.1). Lineage (GTDB taxonomy): Bacteria > Acidobacteriota > Thermoanaerobaculia > UBA5066 > Gp7-AA6 > Gp7-AA6. Next base: position 24,849 of record DASRPJ010000262.1, read on the forward strand.
CGTCGTGACCGGCTCCTGGTCGAAGAAGGCCGTCAAGGAGGCGAAGAAGGTCGGCGGCGTGTCGATCGCCGCGACGACCGAGTCGGAGGGCTTCGCGCGCATCCCGGAGCAGTCGGAACTCACGCTCGATCCGGGAGCGGCGTACGTCCACATCACGACCAACAACACCATCTTCGGAACGGAGTGGGCCACCGAGCCCGAGGTCGGGACCGTGCCGCTGGTTGCGGACGCTTCCTCAAACATCTTCAGCCGGCCGATCGGCGTCGCAAAGTACGCGCTCGTCTACGCCGGCGCGCAGAAGAACCTCGGCCCCGCTGGCGTGACGCTCGTGGTCCTCCGCGAAGACCTCCTCGCGAGAAGCCCGAAGACCCTCCCCACGATGCTCGACTACAACACTTACGCCGAGAACAACTCTCTCTACAACACGCCGCCGGTCTTCGCGATCTACGTCGTGCGGCTCGTCGTCAAGTGGCTGCTCGCGGAAGGCGGTCTCGAAGCGATCGGACGGCGAAACGCGGAGAAGGCGAAGATCCTCTACGACGCGCTCGACTCGTCCGGCGGCTTCTACCGTCCGCACGCGAAGCCGGGGAGCCGGTCGAGCATGAACGTGACTTTCCGCCTCCCCTCCGAGGACCTGGAGAAGGAATTCGTCGCGGGGGCGGGCAAACAGGGGTTCTCGGGTCTGAAGGGTCACCGGTCCGTCGGCGGCATCCGCGCGTCGATCTACAACGCGTTTCCGAAGAAGGGCGTGGAGACCCTCGTGGGCTACATGAAGGAGTTCGCGCGAACGAAGGCCTAGGAATACAGGAATACACGATTGACCCCCCGGCGATAGACTTGCAGGGTTCCAAGGGGGGCATATGGCTCTACCGAAGTTCGCCTTCTTCCGGGGACGCCGCGTGCCTTACTCCGAGGCGCGCGTCGGGGTCCTGACCCACGGCCTGAACTACGGGACGGGGGTCTTCAGCGGGATCCGCGGCTACTGGAACGACGCGGAGGGCGAGCTCTTCGTCTTCCGGCCCGAGGACCACTTCCGGCGGTTCCTCGAGTCCGGAAAGATGCTCGGGATGGAGCTTCCCCTGGGCGCGAAGGAGCTGACGGACGCGCTTCTCGAGCTTCTTCGCGCGGAGGAATACCACGAGGACTGCTACGCGCGGTCGCTCGCCTTCTACGCGGACGAGACGGTGGGCGTGCGCCTCCACGACCTGACGCCGGAGGTGTCGATCGTCGCGCTCCCGTACGGCCGGTACATCGACAACGAAGAAGGCGCGCACGCGACGGTGTCCTCGTGGCGCCGCGTGGACGACAACGCGATCCCGGCGCGCGGCAAGATCGTGGGCTCGTACGTGAACTCGGCGCTCGCGAAGTCGGAGGCGATGCGCGCCGGCTTCGACGAGGCGATCGTGCTGAACGCGGACGGGCACATCGCGGAGGGCTCCGCCGCGAACTTCTTCATGGTGCGCAACGGCGCCGTCGTCACGCCGCCGATTACGGACAACATCCTCGAGGGGATCACGCGCCGCACCGTGATCGAGCTCTTCGCGAGCGAGCTCGACACGACGGTCGTCGAGCGCTCGATCGACCGGAGCGAGCTCTACGTGGCCGAGGAGGCATTCTTCGTCGGCACCGGAGTGCAGATCGCGGCGATCACGCGGGTCGACC
>DASRPJ010000263.1:0-13004 GCA_035646435.1 Thermoanaerobaculia bacterium
GCCATCCCCAGGATCTTCCCGCGCTCCGGCTCGGGGGATCCTTTCGGGAGATCGCTCCGGCGGAGCGTCCGGGAGGCGTGAATGAGGATCCAGCCGCGGAAATTCGACGGCCGCGTGCGCACGTCGCGCCGCTTCGAGCCGCGGACGATCTCTCCGGCGGCGGGCTGCCGGACGGAGATGGCCGGAAACCGGTCGGTGTCGGGCGGGCGCGAGCGAGCCATGCGTCGATACAGTGTTGTCACGACCGGTGGCGGCCCCGGCCGAGGCCTGACATAATCGCCGGTTTCCGCGGCCCGGCCGCGAGACTCAACACGGAAGAAGGGCTTTCGCATGAAGAAAATCGGCATCCTTTTCGGCCAGGAAAGATCGTTCCCGCAGGCGCTCGTCGAGCGCATCAACCGGGAGGGCGGCGACGTCGTCGCCGAACCGGCGCTCCTCGGAGGAATCGGGCTCTCGACCCCGAAGAAGTACGACCTCGTCCTCGACCGGATCAGCCAGGACATCCCGTTTTACCGGGCCGCGCTCAAGAAGCTCGCCTTCGATGGGACGATCGTCGTCAACGACCCTTTCTGGTGGACGGCGGACGACAAGTTCTTCAACAACGTCGTCGCGGAAAGCGTCGGGGTCGCGGTCCCGAAGACCGTGCTCCTCCCCTCGCACGAGCACCCGCCGGAGACGACCGCGGCCTCGATGACCAACCTCGTCTTCCCGCTCGAGTGGGACGAGATCTTTTCCTACGTCGGCTTTCCGGCGTACTTCAAGCCCTACTCGGGCGGCGGCTGGAAGAACGTCTACCGGGTGTCGAACCCCGACGAGTTCTTCGCCGCGTATCGCGCGTCCGGCCAGCACGTCATGACCCTCCAGGAGGAGATCGTCTTCCAGGAGTACTACCGCTGCTACGTGCTCGGCGCGAAGGACGTCCTGCTGATGCCGTACGACCCGCGCCAGCCGCACGCGAACCGTTACGTCCGGGACGCCGCGGCGATCGACCCGGCGCTCGAGGAGAGGTTGCGGGGAGACTGCCGGAAGCTGACGGGGGCGCTCGGCTACGACTTCGACACCGTCGAGCTCGCCGTGCGGGACGGCGTCCCCTACGCGATCGACTTCCTGAACCCCGCCCCGGACGCGGACGCCGCGTCGATCGGACCCGACAACTTCGCGTGGATCGTCGAGAACTCCGCGAAGTGGCTCATCGAGCGGGTCCACGAGGGGCCCCGGCCGTCGCGGGCCTGGGAGTGGCAGAAGGCGCGCGATACCGTTCCGGCCCCCGTCGCCGCCGAGCAGCCGAAGAAGCCCCGGGCCCGCGCGGGGTCGAAGCGCACCCGCGTGACGACGACTCCCGGCGAGGCGTAAATGACCGTCCAGCGCCCCGCCTTCACCCTCGGCGTCGAGGAGGAGTTCCAGATCATCGATCCCGAGACGCGCGAGCTGAAGTCGCACGTCCAGGAGATGCTCGACGAGGGGAAGCGGGTCCTGAAGGAGCGCGTGAAGCCCGAGATGCACCAGTCGGTCATGGAGATCGGCACGGGCATCTGCAAGAACATCCAGGAGGTCCGCAGCGACGTCGCGGAGCTGCGGGGCGAGATCATCGCCCTCGCCCGGCGCCAGGGGATGCGCGTGGCCGCCGCGGGGACCCATCCCTTCTCGAACTGGGCGGACCAGCTCATCTATCCGGACGAGCGCTACGCCGCGATCGTGCAGGAGATGCAGCTCGTGGCGCGGGCCAACCTGATCTTCGGGCTCCACGTCCACGTCGGCATCTCCGATCGCTCGCTCGCGTTCCAGATCATGAACGAGGCGCGGTACTTCCTGCCGCACCTCCTCGCCCTCTCGACGAGCTCTCCCTTCTGGCTCGGCCGCAACACGGGCCTGAAGAGCTACCGGACGAAAGTTTTCGAGAGGTTCCCCCGCACGAACATCCCGGAGGTCTTCGAGACGCCCGCGGAGTTCGACGACTACGTCCGCGTGCTCGTGAAGACCAACTGCGTGGACAACGGCAAGAAGATCTGGTGGGACGTACGGCCCCACCCGTTCTTCGAGACGATCGAGTTCCGCATCTTCGACGTGCCGATGCGGCTCGACGAAACGGTGGCGCTGGCCGCGCTCACGCAGGCGATCTGCGTCAAGCTCTTTCAGCTCCGCGAGAAAAATCTGGGTTGGCGAACGTATCGCCGCGCTCTGCTGCTCGAGAACAAGTGGCGGGCGAGCCGGTACGGGATCGAAGGAAAGATGATCGATTTCGGAAGAGAGATCGAGGTGCCCTTCCGCGACCTCGCCGAGGAGATGCTCCTGTTCGTGGACGACGTCGTCGACGAGCTCGGCAGCCGGAAGGAAGTCGAGTCGATCCGCTGGATTCTCGACAACGGGAGCGGGGCCGACCGGCAGCTTGCCGTTTATCGCGAGAGCGGCGAAGATTTGAAGCGCGTGGTGGACTTCATCTGCGACGAGAGCGCGCACGGGATCGAAACCGCCCCTTCGAGCGCGGCGGCGTCCGCTTGAGCGGCCCCTTCCGAGCCGATCTCGCGAGAGCCGCCTCGGGTAACGGTTACGACCTCGCGCCCGGCGCCCGAAACGCGATCCGGACGTGCCTGCGGGTGACGCCGGAGGAGCACGTCGCGATCATCACCGACCGGGAGACCGAGCGAGTGGCCGAGAGCCTCGCCGCGGAGATCCGCGACGTCGGCGCCCCGTACGAGCTCCTCGTGCTCGAAGACTACGGCGACCGCCCCATCCTCGACCTGCCCCAGCCGGTTCGCGACGCCCTCGAGCGCTCCGACGTCTCGATCTACGCCGGCCAGCCGCGGGAAGGCGAGCTCGCCTCGCGCCGCGAGATGACCGCCATCGTGAACCGGCGGGAGATGCGCCACGCCCACATGGTCTCCATATCGCCCCGGATCATGGCCGAGGGGATGCGGGCGGACTTCGAAGTCGTCGACGCGCTCTCGACGCGCGTCCGCGACCGCGCCGCGAAGGCCGAGCGGATCCGCGCCCGCTCCCGCGCCGGAAGCGACCTCGAAGCGACGTTCGATCCCTCCGTCCTCTGGCTGAAGACGAGCGGGCTCATCACCGCGGCGAAGTGGGCGAACCTGCCGGGCGGCGAGGTTCTGACCGCGCCCGCGCGTGTGGACGGCATTTACGTCGTGGACGGAGTCCTCGGCGACTACCTCTGCGCTCGCTACGGCGACCTCGAGGAGACGCCGCTCACGGTCTGGATCGAGAACAGCCGCGTCGCCGACGCAAAGTGCGCGCGCGCCGACGTGCTCGAGGACTTTCTCGCCTACACGCGGACCGAGGAGAACTCCGACCGCGTCGGCGAGTTCGCGATGGGCACGAACGTCGCCGTCGACTCCATCATCGGGAACATCCTCCAGGACGAGAAGCTGCCCGGGCTCCACCTCGCGTTCGGACACACTTACGCCGAACACACGGGCGCGTCCTGGAGCTGCCGCACGCACCTCGACATCGTCGGCCGGCACTTCGACGTCTGGTTCGACGACGACCAGGTGATGGCCGACGGGAAGTTTTTGATCTGACCGCCGCAGGCGGTCATCCTGAGCGAAGCGAAGGATCTCTCTGATCCCCGACCTCCGCCGCGCCTACAACGAGAGCTTCACCGAAGCGAAGTACGCCGCCTACAAACGAAGCCTCGAGGAAGAGGCCGGCAGTCGAATCGACTTCCACCTCTGCGAGACGCCGGTCTTCCTCCCGCCGGCCCTCCGCGACGAGATGGTCCGCGCCGCGACGGAGATCTGGACCGAGCTTTCTAGACCAGCGAACCTCCGGGCGTCTCTGGAGGCCGTGCCCCCCGAGCTCGACGTGCCCGGCGCCGGCGACCATCCCACGTTCGCCCAGGCGGACTTCGCCGTCACCCGGGATGCGGAGGGCGCGCTCACTCCGAAGCTGATCGAGCTGCAGGCGTTCGCGTCGCTCTACGCGTTCCAGCTCTTTCAGAGCCGGGCAGCGGCGCGGATCACCCCGGGCGGGCACGACCTCGACTTCTACCTGTCCGGCCTCGACGAGGGCGGCTACGTCCGCACGGTCGGCGAGACGATCCTCGGCGGGTTTCCCGCCGAAAACGTCGTCCTGATGGACATCGACCCGCCCACGCAGAAGACCTACGTGGACTTCGCGCTCACCGAAAAGCTGTGGGGAATCCGGCCCGTGTCGGCGACGGAAATCGAGAAACGCGGCCGGGAGCTCTGGTACCGGCGGGACGGCCGGCCGACCCGGATCCTCCGCATCTACAACCGCCTGATCTTCGACGAGCTCCTCGCCAAGCGGATCACGCTGCCGATCGACTTCACGGAGCCGCTCGACGTCTCGTGGGCCGGGCACCCGAACTGGTACTTCCGCTGGAGCAAGCACTCGCTGCCGTCCCTTTCCCACCCCGCGGCCCCCGAGGCGCGGCTCCTCTCGGACTTCGACGGCCCGCCGCGCGACCTCGACCGCTGGGTCTTGAAGCCCCTCTTCTCCTTTGCCGGCTCGGGCGTGAAGGTCGACGTCACGCGCGAGGACTTCGACGCCGTGCCCGAGGCGAACCGCGCGCACACCATCCTGATGCGGAAAGTCGAGTACGCGCCCGTCATCGAAACCGTGGACGGCAACCGCTCGAAGGTCGAGGTGCGGATCATGTTCGTGTGGCGGGACGGGAAGCCCTTCCCGGTGACGACGCTCGCGCGCCTCTCTCAGGGCAAGATGATGGGCGTCGCCTTCAACAAGGACAAGACGTGGGTGGGCTCGAGCGGGTGTCTCTGGCCGCGACAATAGTAGTTGTGGGCAGGGCACGGCCGACCGCGCTGGGTGGAGGTAAAATGGTGGCACTTTGGAGGAATGATGGCCACCCTCAACATCAAGAACTTCCCGGACGGCCTCTACCGGCGGCTGAAAGCTCGCGCCAAGCGAGAAGGCCGCTCGCTCGCGCGTGAGGTCACGGTGCTGCTGCAGAAAGGCGTTGGAGACCGCCCGAAAAGGTACACGCTAAAAGACTGGCCGGGACTCCTGGCGGGTCCGTTCCGCGGGGTGGATGTCGAAAAATTCATCGATAAGGAACGCAACAGCTGGAAATGAATCGGCCGGTGCTGGCTTTCGACGCCTCGCCATGGATCCACTGGGTGGAACAGGACAGCGAGTTCGCTCCGGTCGTGTCACCACTAATGGAGGCGGTTATCGCACGACAGGTGGCAGCAATTACATCTGTCCTGACTCTCGTTGAAGTCCTGACGGGAAGCTTTCGGAGAGGAGACGAAGTCCGGTCGCGCCGTTACCTGAATACTTTCGAGGAGACGGAAGGCATAGAGGTCCTCGATGTCGATCGGGAGATCGCCGTCGCAGCGGCACGGCTTCGTTCCCGCTACGGCCTCCGAACGCCGGACGCGATCCACGTCGCGACGGGAGTGGCCGCCGGCGCATCGGCTTTCGTCACGACGGACCGCCGGCTGTCCGTCGTCCGCGAAATCGAAGTGCGGGTTCTGCGGCGAGCCCACCCCCGTCGAAAGGGCTAGACGAATCGTCGCGGAGTCACGCCCGCATTGCGAAGGCCGCCGCGAACCACGCCATGAGCTGTTCATCGACGTCCGCGACCGATTCCAGGACGACGGAGTGCCCGAACCGGTCCGGCCCGAGCCTCTCGAAGTGGACGATGCGCGGGTCGATGATCCGCTTCGGCGCGTAGAAGCCGACGCGCAGGTAGTTTCCCCGCACCGTGACCGCTCCGAAGTGGCGGCTCGCGGTCAGGTTGATCGACGTCTTCACCGGATCGACCTTCACCGGACCGATCTTGCGGAGCTTCGAAAGGAGCACCTCGAACACGCCGCGCAGGTGAGGATCCCGGCCGCGGAAGTGCTCGTCGAGCCCCTTCACCGCGCACGAGTGCCACTGCTTGCGCTTCGCGAACTCGCGCCCGCACTCCGGGCACTTCCAGAGCTGGCCGCGCCGCGGCTTTTCGATCAAGGAACGTAACTCCGGATCTGGATCCGCCACCAGGGCCAGTCGTGCCCGTACGGGTCGTCCCAGACGTGGCCGCGGTGCGGGATCCCCTTCTCGCTCAAGATGCGAATCATGTCCTCGGTCCCGCTGACGATGTTGTCTTGCGCGCCGGTCACGATCGCGATGTCCATCTTCGACAACCGCTCGACCCAGCCCGCGTCCATGTTCGGGACGTACGCCGTCGGACAGTGGAAGTAGGCCCGTTCGTCCCAGTAGCCGTCGAGGAAGGAGTGAATGTCGTACTTCCCGGAGAACCCGACGACCTTGTCCACCACGTCGGGGTGCCGGAAGCCGAAGTTGACCGCGTGGTACGCCCCGAAGGACGCGCCGAGCGTGGCGACCTTCGCCGAAGCCTTCGCCTTGGCGCGCATCCACGGGACGACCTCGCGGTAGAGATACGCGTCGTACTGATCGTGCCGCACGAGCCGGTCCGCCGGGTGGCACGACTGCGCGTAGAGGCTCTCCGCGTCGATGCCGTCCACGCACGCGACCTGGATGTCGCCCGCCTCGATGCGGTCCGCGACGGCGCCGATCAAGCCGAAATCCTCGTTCTCGAAGAAGTGGCCGAAGGAAGTCGGGAACCAGATCATCGGCTTGCCCGCGCCGCCGAACCAGAGCAGGTCCATGCGGCGCCCGAGCGAGGGCGAGTACCAGGTGAAGAATTCGCGGTTCATTCGTGTTCTCCATCGCTTCGGCGGGCACGTCCCTGCCGACCAGCGTGGGATAATTCCTCCTCTTCCGGGGCGTAGCGCAGCGGTAGCGTATCTGCTTTGGGAGCAGATGGTCGCCGGTTCGATCCCGGCCGCCCCGACCACTCTCCTCCGCGGATCGCTCGCCGCCAATCCTCCCGACGAGGGGCGAGGGTGTAACGTGTTCCATAAAACGGCGGAGTTCCAGCGTGGAGGCGCAGCCGATGCGAGCGAAGACCCTTTGGGCAGTCACTGCCGGCCTCATCGGTCTTGCCTCCCTCTCCGCGGCGCAGACTTACCGCATCGCATTTCTATCCACCCGGAATGGAGCAGCGGGAATTCACGTCATGGAGGCGGCCGGCTCCAACGTCAAACGCCTCACGGAGGACAAGCTGTCGTTGGTCACGGGTGGCGCCTGGTCGCCGGACGGGCAGCGAATCCTGTTCCACGCGGTTCGACAGGGCGACCTCGAACTGCTCGTCCGATACGGACCCCCATGCACTACCCCCTTTACGTAATGGATGCCACCAGCGGCGCGGGCCAGAAACGGTTGCTCGATGTGCCGGTCCTCCCGGAGGCGAAGTGGTCGCAGGATGGGAAGCGCATCGTGTTCACATCGGCATTCGAAGATCCCGATCGAGAGGACCCCGGGCGTGGAAAAGACGGTCGGACGTCGGCTGCTCTTTACGTTCTAGAAGTGGCGACCGGTGCGTACAAGCGCATCACGCGAGTAGGAGAGACCGACGTGCTCCCTGCTCCCGCATGGTCACCGGATGGAAAGAGAGTGGCGTTTACCTGCGGGAAACGGCCGGAGGGATCTCGGGAGATCTGCGTCGTCGACGCGGACGGAACCAATCAAAAACCGTTGACGACGCGTCGCGGAGTCGCTGTGACGCCCGCCTGGTCGCCCGACGGGCGGCATGCCGCGTTCGGAGTAGACGGTTCCGAAACGGGCGTTTACGTGATCGATCAGAACGGCGCCGATCTGAGACAAATCAGCGAGTCGCGGGGGTGGAACGTTGCGTGGTCGCCCGACGGGAAGCGCCTCCTGACCCAAGCGGCTCGCCACTTCTGCATAGTCGACGTCGAGCAGAAGGACTGCACGCGGCTTTCGCCGGGGGAGGGCCGCGTTCTGGACGCAGTCTTCTCGCCCGACGGGCGGGACGTCCTCTTTCGCTCCAACGAGTCGGGCAAAGACAGGATCTACGCGATGAAAGTGGATGGCACGGGCCGCCGCATGCTGAGCGACGGTGTCGGCGAGGACTCGCTGTTCGCCGTCTCGCCGCTCCTGCGGACGGTCGGAGACCCCGGGAGAGCGCCGATCGCCCCGTAAAACACGGTCCTCGAAGAGTCCTCCGCAATCGACTCCCGCGAAAACGCGCCGACCGACCCAAGGTTCTTCTCCTCAGCAACTTCCTTGACTGCAAGCTGATCCATAAGGCCTGCGGCACGTCTTTCGCAATTCACCGCTTTGTGATGAGGCGAATGGCGCTGCTGGCCCTGGTGATCGGTATCGCCGCGATCGCGGCGTGCGCGCCGATTCTGTCTTCCCAGACGACTCCGTCGAACGACCTTCGCATTGCCCCCCTGCCCCCGCGGGGAACGGTCGTCGGCAAGCAGTTCACTTACACGGTCGAGAAGGGCGACACGCTGTCCGGCATCGGCGCGCGGTTCGGCGTGAGCGCAAAGGGCCTCGCCTCGCGAAACGGATTCGCGGTTTCGGCGAAGCTCCGCCCCGGGCAGGTCCTGCGCGTGGACAACCGGCACATCGTTCCGTCGTCGCTCCAGGATGGAATCCTGATCAATCTGCCGCAGCGGCTCCTGTTCCTGTTCGAAAACGGCCGTCTCGTCGCGTGGTACCCCGTCGCGGTGGGGCAACCCGACTGGCAGACGCCCACGGGCTCCTTCAAGATCGTCACCCGGGAAACCGATCCCGTGTGGGACGTGCCGGTCTCGATCCAGAGAGAGATGCGTCAGAAGGGGGAACGGGTCCGGAAGAAAGTCCCGCCCGGTCCCGACAATCCCCTGGGCGAGTACTGGATGGGCCTGTCCGCCACCTGCTGCGGAATCCACAGCACGAACGCGCCCCAGAGCGTCTACCAGTTCAAGACGCACGGGTGCGTGCGCATGAATCCCGACGACGCGGAAGACCTCTTCTACCGGGTCGAGGTCGAAACCCCGGTGGAAATCATTTACGAGCCGATTCTCCTCGCCCGCAACCCCGACGGAACGACTTTCATGGAAGTCCATCCCGACATCTACGGACGGGCCGGTAACCGGGTCGAGCGCGCGGCAGAGATCGCCGAGACGCATCGTCTTCCTTCCGGGGGAGGCTCGCCGGAGTGGGAGGAGACGCTGCGGGGCGAAGAAGGGATCGCGACTCTCATCTCGTCGGATCGATAGGTCGCCGGGCCCCGCTTAAGATCGCATTCCGGCGCGCCGCTCCGGCCGCCGGGACGACGAAGGGAGGCCTGCCGTGGCGAATCGCGAGTTGTTCTTCAAGCTCTGGGAACGGGAGCAGCCGAAGTTCGAACGGATGCTCGAGGCCGTCCCGCCGGACCGCGCCGACTACCGCCCCCACCCCACCTCGCGGTCGGGCGCCGAGATGGTGACGCTCCTCGCCCGAGAGCAGGAAATCCTGTGCCAAATGTTCGACAGCGGGGAAATCGACATCCGGGACTTCGGCTCCGACCCGGTCGACGAGATGCGGGCTCTATGGAAGAAGAGCACCGACGAATTGCGATCCCGTCTTCGGAAGCTGGACGACGCCGACTGGGAGAAGCCGGTCAAATTCCGGCTGGGCGGCAAGGTCGCCAACGAGCAGCCTGCGAGCGAATGGCTCTGGGGTTTCCTGCACGACATGATCCATCACCGCGGACAACTCTCGACGTACATCCGCCCGATGGGGGGGAAAGTGCCTTCGATCTACGGCCCGTCCGCGGACGCCGCGCCGGCGTAAGAGACCGGCGCGGGTCGCGCTCGAAGCCGGAGCGGCGTCTACTGGACGGCCCGGAACGGAAGGGCCAGCCCGAAGCTGTCGACGTTTGCCGACGCAGCGGTCCCGTAGACGTCCGCGATACCGGCCGCGGCGTAACAGGGGCCTTCCTCACCGCTGCCGTATACGAGCTTGTGCGACTGAGGCGTCAGCACCTGCTGGTCGGCCGGGTAATACAAGCGCGAACCGACCCGCGTGCCTTCCGCAAACATCGACGAGTGGGGGATGTAGGCGGCGCCGCGGCAGTCGGTGGTCGTGTAATGGAGGTAGATCGCGTTCGAGTCGTAGATTCCGAAGCCCGCGTGGACGTAGAAGGTCACCCAGGTGCCGCTGATCTCCCGGGCAACGAGGTTCTCCGTCACGACATGGCCCACCAGCGCTCCGTTCCGGTCGATTACTCGGAACGGACGACTGCTCGAGGGAGGCGCGGCGTACGCCAGCGACGACGCCAGGAGCAGCATTACAAGAGACGCCGACACCGCGAGACGATTCGGCTTACAAGAGTCTTGCGAGTTCCTTCCACCCCTTGCACGCATTTCCCATCCTCCCGTTTTCGGCGAAGTACCGAACATCCGCGGAGGGACGGATGCACCTTTCGGGCCAGACGCGTTTTACACTTGCCCGGGGGATCGGTATTCCTTTCTCCGGAAGGGGTAACCGTCGGGCAGTCACCGACGCACCGGCCGAGCCGGACGGATAGGCGCCGGTGAAATTTACGCGGCGTCGCAACTAATTCACTCGCGCCGCTCATGGTTGAGCTCGTCAAACTTTCCCGCGACGACGCCGATTAGAATGAAACGACTCCAAAAGGATGAGGTGACCCCATGACCCACGGTTCCCGACTGCTGTCCTTCGTCTTCGCGCTCCTCGCCGTGACCCGTCTTCTCTCGGCGGAGGACGCTTCCACACGCCCGCGAGTCGCGGTCCTCGAGTTCAAGAACAAGGTCCAGGGCTATGGCTGGTCCGGATACAAAGCCGGTCAGGCCGCGCAGGACATGCTGGTGACGGAGCTGGTTCGAAAAGGCGGTTACCGCGTCATCGAGCGCGAGCAACTGGACGCCATCCTCCGGGAGAAGAACCTCTCGCTCTCCGGCGACATCGATCCGAAAACCGCCGTGAAGCTCGGCAAGATGCTCGGGGTCGAATACCTGATCGCGGGCGCCGTGACGGAAATGGGAGTCGCCAACCGCGGCGCGAATGTGCCGGGGCTCTTCGGCCGGCTGCCATCCGTCAACGTGAGGAGCCAGAAACTCGACGCGGCCCTGGACGCGCGCGCCTTCTCGACGTCCACGGGCGAGATCGTGTGGGCCGACACCGCGTCGGAGTCCACGTCCGACTCCAGCGTCTACGTCCATGGCGCTGGCGGGGGCGTGGAGGACCGCGGCAAGCTCGACCGGATTCTCCGACCGGTGGTCGTGAAGCTCGCCGACTCGCTCGCCCGGAAGAAGCTCGCCACGACCGGGCTCGGCGGCGCGGCCGACGCCTCGGGCGTGGCCGGCAAGATCGCGAAGGCCGACGGCGGGGCGATCTACGTCAACGTCGGCGCGGAGGCCGGGATCAAGGAGGGCGACGAGTTCGACGTCTTCCGCGTGGGCGAGCAGATCAAGGATCCGGACACCGGCGAAGTCCTCGGCGGCAGCGAGGTGAAGGTGGGGCGGATCAAGATCATCACCGTCCGGGGGCCGCGCCTGTCGTCTGCCGTCACAGTTTCGGGAAGCGGCTTCAAGCCGGGAGACCTGCTGAAGAATTAAGCGGGGCCGGATCTGTTCGATAATCGCCGGGCTGCCCGTAGCTCAGCCCGGACAGAGCAACGGCCTTCTAAGCCGTGGGTCGCAGGTTCGAATCCTGCCGGGCAGACCAGTCTTCCCAGCGAGCGAGCGCCTGTGCCGGCTACCCCCGTCGAATCAGGAGCGCCAATCCGGCTCCTGCGATCAGGATTCCGAACACGAGCAAGCCGGAGTGGTCGAGGGTCGGTACCGCGGGCAGCGGAGTCCCGGGCGCCGTGCTGGGCGGAGTGTTGGTCGGCGTACTGGTCGCCGTTCGTGTCGGCGTGGGGGTCGCGGCTGCCATGGCTGTGACCGTCGGCGTCGGCGTCAAGCCGGCAAGGTCCAGGCTGAAGTTGTCGTAGTACTGCGTCAACACGCCGCTCTGCGAGTTGCCCGCCGCGAAGCCGAAGCGGGTGACGACGCTTCCGTCGAACACGGGGGTGGCCGGACCGGCGCCGCTCTGCCGCGCGAACGATCCGGCGGTGAGCACGCCGGGAAATTGGAGCGTCGAGAAGCTCGCCTGGACGCCGGTGATGCCGAGAGCCTTCGTGTAGATCGTCCCACCTTGCTCGACCAGGAGGTGGATCGCCTGACCCTGGCCGAAGGAGCCGGCGCCGCTCAGGACATCGAGGGAGAGCGTGAACGCGAGGCCTTCCAGCGCGGAACTGACCTGCGAGTCCGTCTTCAACGCCGTTCCGAATGCCGTCAGCGAGCCCCCGGTGGAAGTGGTCACGTTGAGTCGCGCACCCGGGTTCCCGCCCGTGGTCTCCCGTGTCACGGTCGCCGTGCCGGTACCGAAGGAACCGAAGGTCCAGGTGGAGAAATCGCCGTCCGTGATGAGGAGCGCCACCGCGGGAGCGGCCGCCAAAACGACGCTCAAGACGATCAGGGCTCGCCGTTTTGTGCTGCGAGGCATGTTCGGCAGGATTATAACGTCGGGCTCGCCGCTTCGGCCACATGACGACGCAAGAGTCGGGGGCGATATCATCGCCCCCTTTTTGTACGATGCGGAGGCAGAATGATTCACGGGATCGCTCTCGCCGTAGGACTCCACGCGCTCCTCGGCGCGACGGAGGCCTCGTCGACGGAGTTGCGGAAGCCGCCAATGGCGCGACGGGAGACTAAAGTGGAAGCGCTCCACGGAAACACACGGGCCGACGACTACTTCTGGCTCCGCCGGAAGGAAGACCCGCTCGTTCGGGCGCACCTGGACGCGGAGAACGAATACACGGACTCGGTGAAGAAGGCGACGGAGCCGCTCCAGGCCGCGCTCTACTCCGAGCTCCTCGGGCGGATCAAGGAGACGGACCTCACCGTCCCGTACCGGAAGGGAAACGACTTCTGGTACACGCGGACCGAAAAGGGGAAGCAGTACCCGATCCACTGCCGCCGGCGCGGAAGCCTCGACGCGCCCGAAGAGGTGGTCCTCGATTCGAACGAGCTCGCGAAAGGGCAGAAGTTCTTCGCGATCGGGGACGTGGAGCCGAGCGACGACGGCAACCTTCTCGCCTACACGACCGACGTGACGGGATTCCGGGAGTACACGCTCTTCGTCAAGGACCTGCGCAC
>DASRPJ010000264.1:0-5876 GCA_035646435.1 Thermoanaerobaculia bacterium
TGCGTCGGCACTCCCACTCTTCGTCCTCGGCATCCTCGGGGCCTTCGCCGCCCTCGCTCGAGCGGCCGGCGGCTCGGTCGAGCCGCTGCCCGACCTGCCCCTGCCGCTGTCGCTGTATTTCGTGCTCGAGTCCTATTTCCGCCTCTCGGCCGTGGCGACCGAATCCCGCCCGATGGGCTCGATTCCGGGGACGCTCCTCTACGATCTTTGGCGCCGGTTCCGATCGTGGAAGTACCCGGGTTCAAGTGCGCGAAGTTCTGCGGGCTCGGCCACGGGGAGATGAAGGGTGAGATCGTCGTCCGGCCGTAGCGCGATCCGGTTCGCCTCGGTCTTCCTGGCGTCGCTTCCGCTCGCCGCGCAGGAACCGCCGCCTCCTCCTCCAACTCCCCCGCCGCTCTGGTCGGGGCAGGGGGAGCTCTCGTTTGTCTCCACCTCCGGCAACAGCGACACGCAGACGCTCGGGGTCGGCGCCGAGGTCCTGTACCAGCCTCTGCCGTGGAGCGTCGCGTTCAAGGCCGCCTTCATCCGAAACGAGGCGGATGGGGAGGAGAAGGCGAACTCGCTCGCCGCGATGCTCCGGGGCGCCCGCGCGTTCTCGCCGCGCTTCGAGGCCTTCGCGCGCGGCGATTACCTCAGGAACCGCTTCGCCGGGATCGAGTCCCGCTGGTCGGGCGAAGGCGGCGTGGCGTACGCGCTTTTCCCCTCCCCTCCGCACAAGCTGAAGGTCGAAGGGGCCCTCGGGTACGCGGTGGAGCGTCGGGTCGAGGGGCCCGACCCGTCCTATCCTTCGGCCCGGGTCGGGCTCCTCTACGAGTGGCAGATCTCGAAGACCGCGGTCTACTCGGAGGAGCTGTCCTTCGTCCAGGATCTCGAAGACACCGACAACTGGCGGATCGTCAACGCCGGTGCGGTGACGGCGGACGTGTCGACCGTTCTCGCGCTGAAGCTCTCCTTCGCGATCCTCTACTCGAACGAGCCGGTCCCCGGCTTCGGAAAGCGCGATACGACCTTGTCCGCCGCGGTCGTCGCGAAGTTCTAATCGAAAAGGGGACAGATTTATTTTAGGAGGTACGGCGACAGCAATAAATAAATCGGTCCCCTTTTCTCCGTACCGTCCCCTTTTCTCCCTACCCTTTTCTAAACCCCCGGCATCGCTTTCTTCAGCGGTTTCAGGATGACGAAGAGCAGCACTCCGACGGCGGCGGACATCATCGCGACGACGAGGAAGAACTTGGAGTGGGTCCACACGGTCCACTTCACGCCGATCGTGCCGACGAGGTAGTTGCCGACGGCGGTCGCCGCGAACCAGCCGCCCATCATCACGCCGCGGAGGCGAATCGGCGCGACTTTCGAAACGAGAGAGAGGCCCATGGGCGAGAGCATGAGCTCCCCGAGGGTGATGACCGCGTACGCGCTGATCAGCCACCACGGCGAGACGCGGCCCGTGTCCCCGCCGGATTGCGCCGCCTGATACATGATCATGTAGGCGGCGGCGACGAGGAACATCCCGATTCCCATCTTGGCCGGCGTCGACGGCTCCCTGCCCTTCCTGTCGAGCCACCCCCAGAACCACACGAGCGGGAACGTCAGGATCAGGACCCAGGCAGGGTTGATGAAGTTCGAGACGACGCCCGAGACGTCGCTCGTGTCGATGAGCCCGAGCGTCAGGATCTGCAGCAGGATCGGGACGAACGTCGACGACTCCCACGCGGTGTTGTCGTTCGCCCAGTAGGTCCATGTCGCGCCGTTCTGGTGGAACGCCATCCAGAAGACGATGACGATGGCGAAAACGACGATGAGCGCGAGGATCCGCGTCTTGTCGGGCACCGCGTCCATGACGGCCTGGCGGTCCCGCGCTTCGGCCGCGTGGGAACCGGCCACGGGCGCCTGCGTGGGCGGGGCATCGACCGCGGTCAGCGTCGACTTCGGCTCCTTGCCCTTGACGGCGCTCGTCGACGCCGGCTTCGCGTCCACGTGCTCGACGTGGCGCTTGAACTTCCAGAGGATGAAGACCGAGATGACCATACCCCCGGCCGCGACAGCGAACGCCGGGTGATACCCGAAGCGCTGGCGGACTACCTCCATCACGAGGGGCGCGAGAAACGCACCCACGTTGATGCCCATGTAGAAGATGTTGTACGCGCGATCCTTCAGGTGGCTGCCTTCCGGGTAGAGCTTCCCGACCATTGCGGAGACGTTCGGCTTGAAGAAACCGTTTCCGGTGACGAGACAGGCGAGCGCGACGTACATGATCGGAATGGACCGGAACGACAGGAGCAGGTGTCCGGCCATGAAGAAGAAGCCGCCGATCATCACCGACCGCCGGTAGCCGAGCTTCTTGTCGGCGATCCACCCCCCGAGGAGCGGGCTGAAGTAGACGAGCGCGAGGTAGAGGGCGTAGAGCCGCGTCGCGCGGTTCGTCGCCCAGCCGAAGCCCTCCGTGGGATTCTGGAGGTAGAGGGTGAAGAGCGCCAGCATCGAGTAGAAGCTGAACCGCTCCCACATCTCGGTCGCGAAGAGGACGTAGAGCCCCTTCGGGTGCGCGTTCAGGTCCCGGGAGGCGGGGACGGCCACGGCGGCGGTGCTCATGCCTCGAACTCCTTTCGCTGCGGCGGCAGGGTACCAGACGGGCGCCGCCTCCCGATCCGAAACCGTTTCGCTCGCAAGGAAAATGCCCGCATCAGCCGAGCGGCTTCTCGAGAGCCGTGGCCAGGCTCGCCTCGACGGCGCGGGCCGTCCGTTTCAGATCCGCGTCGGTGTGGGCAGTCGACACGAACCATGCCTCGAACTGTCCGGGCGGAAGGAACACGCCCCGCTCCCGCATCGCGTGAAAGAAAGTCGCGTAGCGGCTCGTGTCCGAACGCTTCGCGGTCGCGAAATCGGACACCGGCCCCGGCGTGAAGAAGAGCGTCGACAGCGATCCGGCGCGCTGGTACCAGACCTGTCCCGCGCCGCCGGCTGCGTCGATCGCCGCGCGAACCGCGGTCTCGAGGAGCGCGCCCTTGCGCTCGAGCTCCGCGTACGGCGATCGACGGTCGATCTCTCGAAGCATGGCGATGCCCGCCGCCATTGCGAGCGGGTTCCCGGAGAGCGTCCCCGCCTGGTAGACGGGCCCGGAAGGCGCCACGCGCTCCATGAGGTCGCGCCGGCCGCCGTACGCTCCGACGGGCAGACCGCCCCCCAGGATCTTGCCGAGGACCGTCAGGTCCGGCGCGACGCCGGCCAGCTCCTGGGCGCCGCCGCGCGCGAGCCGGAAACCGCTGATGACCTCGTCGAAGACGAGCAGCGCTCCGTGGCGCGCCGTGAGCTCCCGCGCGGCTTCGAGGTAGCCCGGCCGCGGAGTGACGACCCCCATGTTGGCCGCGACCGGCTCGAGAACGAAGGCGGCGAACTCCCCGGGAAAGGTTCCGAACGCGGCCTCGAGTGCGTCCGCGTCGTTGTAGGGGACGACCGTCGTCAGCTCCGCGGTCGCGTCGGGCACTCCGGGGCTTCCCGCGATACCGAGGGTCGCGACGCCCGAGCCGGCGGCGACGAGGAAGGAATCGGCGTGGCCGTGATACCCGCCGTCGGTCTTCACGATCCGCGGCCGGCCCGTCGCGCCCCGCGCAAGCCGGATCGCGCTCATGGCGGCCTCGGTTCCCGAGTTCACGAACCGCACCATCTCGATCGAAGGAAAGAACCGCGTCACGCGCTCGGCGAGGAGCACTTCGCGCTCGGTCGGAGCGCCGAAAGACGTTCCGCCGCGGGCGGCGCGCGCGACTTCCCGCACGACGAAGGGCGGCGCGTGTCCGAAGAGGAGCGGGCCGTACGACTGGACGTAGTCGAGGCGCGAGACCCCGTCGGCGTCGCGGACCCGCGCGCCCCGGCCCTGAGACGCGAAGAAGGGCTCGCCGCCGACGGACGCGAACGAGCGCACCGGCGAGCTGACGCCGCCCGGCATGACCTTTCGCGCGCGGCGAAAGAGCGCCGCCGAACGGACCGCCTTCTTCGGCCGATTCAAACGGAGAGCGAGCCTTCCGCGATCCACTCCGCGGCCTCGCGGGCGTGGTAAGTGAGGACGAAATCGGCGCCGGCCCGGAAGATGCCGGTCAGGATCTCCCCGACGATGCGCTTCTCGTCGATCCAGCCGTTGGCGGCCGCCGCCTTGACCATCGCGTATTCCCCCGACACGTTGTAGGCGGCGACGGGAGCGTCGAAGCGCTCCCGCGCTTCGCGGATCACGTCGAGGTAGGCGAGCGCGGGCTTGACCATCACGGCGTCCGCGCCCTCCTCGAGGTCGAGGGCGATCTCCCGCATCGCCTCGCGCCGGTTCGCCGGGTCCATCTGGTAACCGCGCCGGTCGCCGAACTTCGGCGCGGACCCGGCGGCTTCGCGGAACGGACCGTAGAACGCGGAGGCGCACTTCGCCGAGTAAGCGAGGATCGCGACTTCGCCGAACCCCTCCGCGTCGAGCGACCGCCGGATGGCTGCCACGCGGCCGTCCATCATGTCGGAGGGCGCGACGACGTCCGCGCCCGCGCGCGCCTGCGAGACGGCGGCCTGCGCGAGGAGGGGCAGCGTGGCGTCGTTGTCGACCTCCGTCCCGCGAAGGACGCCGCAGTGGCCGTGCGACGTGTACTCGTCCAAGCACACGTCCGTCATCACGACGGTGTCGGGAAGCGACTTCTTGAGGAGACGCACCGTCTCCTGCACCGCGGCCGCGTCGTTCCACGCCTCGCTGCCGATGTCGTCCTTGCGGTCCGGGATCCCGAAAAGGATCACGGCCTTCACGCCCGCGGCCGAGAGCGCCTGCGCTTCCGCGACCGCCTCGTCCGGGGAAAGGCGGAACACCCCGGGGAGGGAGGTGATCTCTTCGCGCTTCCCCGAGCCGAGCCGCACGAACAGCGGAGCGACGAAGCGGTCGGGCGACAGCCGGGTCTCGCGGACGAGCGACCGGAGCGCCGCGGTGCGGCGCAGCCGCCGGAGCCGGATCGTCGGAAAGCCCGTCACGCCGGCCGAATCTATGCCGGCGAACCGGCGGCAGCAAGGCGGGCGGCGAGGCGGGCGGCGGCCGGGAACGTCGGGGGACGGGCGATCTCGACCCGTTTCACCCCGTACGAAAGGAGCGCCGCCTCGGTGGGCTCGCCGAGCGCGATCGCCGGGGTTCCGAGCAGCCGGCGGGCGGACCCGGGCGCCGCACTTTCGAAAAACCAGCGCGCGGCCGAAGGCGAGGTCGCGAAGAAGACTGCAGGCGGCCGTATCGCAATCTCCTCGTCGAGCGCGGCTTCGCGGGGAACGGGCGTCTTCCGATACAGCGTCACCGGCACGACTTGCGCCCCGCGAGCGGCGAGACCGCGCGGAAGCTCGTCGTCGGCGTCTTCGCCGCGGGGAAGGAGCACGCGAGCTCCTCCGAGTTGCGTCGGGAGGCTTTCGAGCAGTGATCTCGCGGACCCTCCCGCCTCCCGCACCGTCGAGAAGCCCCGGCGGCGAAGGACCTCTGCCGTGGCCGGTCCCACGGCGTGAACGTCGGTCCACCCTGACAGAAGGGCCGAAAGGTCCTCGCGCGCGAGGAATCGCGCGACAGCCGCGGCGCTCGTGAAGAGGACGAGGTCGAACCTGCCCGCAGGAGCCTCGGGCGCGAGCGACTCGAGGTCGTGCGTGCGCTTCTCCATGACGTCGAACTCGGGCGCGAGGTCGGCGGAAAACGCCCCCTCTCCCGATCGGAGGACGAGGAGCCGCGGCTTCACGGCGCGCGGCCGAGGGCGAGGAGAGCCGCGGCGCCGAGGTCGAGCAGCTGGCGTGCGACCTCCCTTCCGAGCGCGGCCGGCTCGGCTTCCTCCCCTTCCGCCTGCGCGTGAATCCCCGCCGAGCCGTCCGGCGCGAACGCGGCCCCGCTC
>DASRPJ010000265.1:0-11324 GCA_035646435.1 Thermoanaerobaculia bacterium
CCGTCGAGGTCTTCCGGAATCTCGACTTCGAGCTCGAAGCGGGAGTGTTCGCCGCCGTCATGGGACCTTCCGGCGTCGGAAAGAGCACGCTTCTCCACCTGCTCGGCGGCATCGATCCGCCGGACTCGGGCCGCGTCGAGATCTTCGGGCAGTCGCTGGAAGATCTGGCGCCCCGCGAGCGGGCCCGCTTCCGGAACGCGAGCATCGGATTCGTCTTCCAGTTCCATCACCTGCTGCCGGAGTTCACCGCGGAGGAGAACGTCGCTTTTCCCCACCGGATCGCGGGAGTGCCCGCGGGCGACGCGCGCCGGCTCGCCGCGGAGCTCCTCGATCGGGTCGGCCTCGCCGGCCGGGGCGCGCACCTCTCGCGGTCTCTCTCCGGCGGCGAGCAGCAGCGAGTCGCCATCGCGCGCGCTCTCGCGCGAGGTCCCGGTCTCCTCCTCGCGGACGAACCCACCGGAAATCTCGACGCGGAATCAGCCGGGGTCGTCTTCGATCTACTCGCGGAGCTCCACCGCGAGCGGGGAATGACGACGATTCTCGTCACTCACAACCCGGATCTCGCGAAGCGCTGTGATAAGATTTTCACCATGTCCCGGGAAGCAATTCTCCCCGCGACGGGTTCCCGCCCTTAGCCATGGCTTCGCCCGGACCCCTTCGCCGCGCCCCTCTCCCGAGCCCCGC
Organism: Thermoanaerobaculia bacterium; assembly: GCA_035646435.1. Classification (GTDB taxonomy): domain Bacteria; phylum Acidobacteriota; class Thermoanaerobaculia; order UBA5066; family Gp7-AA6; genus Gp7-AA6. The sequence continues at coordinate 685 of DASRPJ010000265.1, forward strand.
GGATGTTTGAGAAGTACAACGAGAAGGCGCGCCGCGCGCTCTTCTTCGCGCGGTACGAGGCTTCGAAGCTCGGCTCCAAGGTGATCGAGTCGGAGCACCTGCTTCTCGGGATCCTGCGCGAGGGCGAGGACATCATCAAGGAGATCTTCGCGCGGTTCAACGTGAAGCCCGAGGAGGTCCGCCGGGAGATCGAAGGAGACCGGATCTTCGTGGAGCGCATCTCGTCGACCGCCGAGCTGCCGCTTTCGGAAGAGTCGAAGAAGATTCTCGCGTACGCCTCCCACGAGGCGGAATCCATGATGCACCCCTACGTGGGAACGGAGCACCTCCTGATCGGGCTCCTCCGCGTGGACGGCTGCGTCGCGGGGAGGCTCCTGACCGCGCGCGGCTTCAACCTCTACGGGGTCCGCGAGGAGACCATCTCGCTGATCAAGGAGCGCGAGGTCTCGAAGCAGAAGAAAGAGCTCCCGTTCCTCGCGGAGTACAGCCGCGACCTGACGCAGCTCGCCACGGCCGGGACGTTCGACCCTTTGATCGGCCGCGAGAAGGAGGTCGAGCGGATCATCCAGATCCTCTCGCGCCGCACGAAGAACAACCCCATCCTCCTCGGCGAGCCCGGAGTCGGCAAGACGGCCATCGTCGAGGGACTCGCGACCCGCATCATCGAGGGCGCGGTCCCGATGTTTCTGTCGTCGAAAAAGATCCTCGCTCTCGACCTGTCGCTCATCGTCGCGGGCACGAAGTACCGCGGCCAGTTCGAGGAGCGGTTGAAGGGGATCATCCGGGAGCTCCGCGAGAACCCGGACCTCATCATCTTCATCGACGAGATCCACTCCCTGATCGGGGCGGGGTCCGCCGAGGGCTCTCTCGACGCCGCCAACATCCTGAAGCCGGCGCTGTCGCGCGGCGAGGTGTCGTGCATCGGGGCGACGACGCTCAAGGAGTACCGAAAGTACATCGAGAAGGACCGGAGCCTCCTGCGCCGGTTCCAGGCGATCCAGGTGACCGCGCCGTCCGAGCACGAGACCTTCGAGATCCTCGAAGGGGTCAAGGACCGCTACGAGCAGTTCCACAAGGTGCGGTACTCCGCCGAGGCGATCAAGACCGCGGTCTACCAGTCGAACCGCTACATCACGGACCGCTTCTTCCCGGACAAGGCGATCGACATCCTGGACGAGGCGGGCGCGAAGGTGAAGCTGAAGCGCGTGAACGACACGCAGAACCTCCGCAAGCTCGAGATCGAGACGCGCCAGATAGTCAAGGAGATGAAGAAGGCGATCTCCGACAAGGACTTCGAGAAAGCGGTCTTCCTGCGCGAGCGCGAGATCGAGCTCAAGGAGGAGATCGAGCGCACGAAGGCGCAGACCGCCGAGAGGACGGAGGCGACCCAGGAGGTCACGCGCCGGGACATCGAGGAGATCATCTCCTCCTGGACGGGCATCCCCGTCGCGTCGCTCGAGATGGAGGAAGCGGAGAAGCTCCTCCACATGGAGGACGCCCTCCGGCGCCGGATCGTCGGCCAGGAAGCGGCCATCATCGGCGTTTCGAAGGCGATCCGCCGTTCGCGGCTCGGCGTGAACAACCCGAACCGCCCGATGGGGTCATTCATCTTCCTCGGGCCGTCGGGCGTCGGGAAGACCGAGGTCGCGCGGCGCCTCGCCGAGTTCCTCTTCGAAAACCAGAAGTCGCTCGTCCGGTTCGACATGTCGGAGTACATGGAGAAGCACGCCGTCTCCAAGCTCATCGGGTCCCCCCCCGGCTACGTCGGCCACGAAGAAGGGGGGCAGCTGACCGAGCGGATCCGGCGCAACCCGTACAGCGTCATCCTGTTCGACGAGATCGAGAAGGCGCACCCGGACATCGCGAACCTGCTCCTCCAGATCCTGGAGGACGGCATCCTGACCGACGCCTACGGAAACATCGTCGACTTCAAGAACACGCTCATCATCATGACGTCCAACATCGGGACGAAGCACCTCGTGAGCCGCACGCGGCTAGGCTTCGGCGGCTCCCGCGAGCCGCAGAGCACGAAGGAGATCGAGGACCTCGTCCTCAAAGAGCTGAAGCGGGACTTCTCGCCCGAGTTCATCAACCGGATCGACGAGACGATCGTGTTCCACCCCCTCGGCCGGGAGGAGCTGACGAAGATCTGCCGTCTCCTGATCGACGACGTCAACTCGACTCTCGCGCCCAAGGGGGCCGTGATCGACATCGACGACGCGTCGGTCGAGTGGCTCCTCGAGCAGAGCGGCGACGACCCGAACATGGGCGCTAGGCCGCTCCGGCGCGCTATCCAGAAGTACGTCGAGGACCCGGTCTCGGAGCTCCTGATCGCCAACCGCGACGAGCGCGTCGAGGGAATCGAAGTTCGCCTCGGACCCGCCGGTCTCACGGTTCTGACGCGCGAGAGCGAGCCGATCGCCACGGAGTAACTTCCGGGTCCCGCGGACGTCTCCGGTTCTCATGATGGTAGAACCGCGGGAGCGGACGGCTTTCCCTCGGGAATAATCCCCGGCTCAATGGAGATAAGGACTTAGCTTGCGGCATCGAAGCGAGAGCGCCACGGGGTGCGAGCGGCGGCCTCTTCGGGCTGTGCCCGTCGGCCTCGTGCTGCTCGGGTTCGCGTGCGTCGCGGGGGCTCAGACCCCGCCGCCCCCTCCGACCCCGACGCCGGCCGCGGTCGAGGTTCCCGTCCCGGCGGCGCCCCCGCCGGCAACCCCCGCCGTGAGCCCGGCTCCGGCCGAGGCGCCCCCCCCGACCCCGAACCCGACCCCGGTGCCCCCGTCCGAGCGAATCGTCGGCATCCGGGTCGTGGGATACCAGACCGTCTCCCCCGAGACGATCTCGCACTACCTGGGCGTAAAGGCGGGAGACCCGTACGACCCCGAAAAGATCCGCGAGAACTTCCCGAAGCTCTGGGAAGTCGGGCTCCTGGAGAATCTCTCCATCGAGGCGGAGCGCGACGCCGCCGGCGTGACCCTCGTCGTGTCCATCGAGGAGCGCCCGACGATCTCCGTCATCGACTTCACCGGGAACAAGAAAGTATCGACGTCCACGATCCGCGACCGGTTGAAGGAACAGAAGGTGGAGGTCAAGCAGGGCGCCCCTCTGTCGCTGCGGGACGTCGCGAAGGCGCGGTCGGCGATCTCGGACCTCTACGTCGAGCAGGGGTTCCGGAGCGCGACGGTCGACTTCAACGTCGAGGACGTCTCGAAGACGGAAAAGAAGGTCGTCTTCGTCATCGACGAAGGGGAAAAGGTCAAGATCGCCTCGATCGAGTTCGAGGGCAACACGGTCGTTTCCGATCGGCGCTTGCGGATGGCGATGAAGAAGACCAAGGTGAACGCGTGGTTCCGTCCGTTCTCGGACAAAACGACGTTCAGCCAGGCCAACTACGACGAGGACGTGGAGAACATCAAAGCTCTCTACCAGGCGAGGGGCTACAAGGACGTCGTCCTGAAAGACCCCAAGGTGGACATCTTCGTCGTGAACCCCGATGCCCGGCCGAACAAGATCAAACGCCGCGCGCGGATCACCATCCCCGTCGTCGAAGGGGAGCAGTTCTATACGGGTGACATCCGCGTGGCCCGAGTGAACCAGTCGGGTCAGCCCGCCGATCCGCCCGAGCCGACCGTGCTTCCCGCGAGCGAGATCCTCAAGGAGTTCTTCGAGCTCAAGCCGGGGACGGTCCTGAACCGCGATCGAATCATCGAGGCGCTCCAGCGAGTCGAGGCGCGGTACAAGTCGCGCGGCTACATCTACTGGTTCGCCGAGCCCGTCTACACGGAGGCCGCCGACCGGAAGGTGGACATCGAGCTCAAGCTCTACGAGGGGGATAAGTTCTACCTCGGCCGGCTCGAAGTGGCCGGGAACACGACGACCCGGGACAAGGTCATCCGCCGCGAGTTCGCCCTGGACGAGGGCGACATCATGAACATGGAGGCGATCAAGAAGAGCCTGCAGAAGCTGCAGCAGCTCGGCTACTTCAAGATCTCCGAGGAGCCCGAGTTCAGCGTCCGCCCGGCCGAGAAAAAAGTCGACATGGTCATCAAGGGGACGGAGGCGAGCAAGAACGAGATCCAGTTCGGCGCGGGGTACTCCGCCCTCGACGGATTCTTCGGGCAGTTCTCCTTCCAGACCCGGAACTTCCTCGGCCGCGGCGAGGTGATCGGAGCGGCCGCGCAGATCGGGCGCATCTCGAACTATTACGACCTCTCCTACACGGTCCCGTGGTTCATGGATCGCAACCAGACCGTCGGGGTGTCGCTCTTCAGCCGAAACGTCGAGTACCTGAACATCGACGAGCGGCGCCAGGGTGGCACGGCGTTCTACGGAAAGGGGATCGGCCTCTTCGACAGCTGGTCCGTCCTCTACTCCTACGAGGACGTGAAGGCCAACTTCCCCGTCCTCGGCGCGCAGGTGCCCCCGGGCCAGCCGTCCCCCCCCGCCAAGCTGACGGAGGTGACCGGGACGACGTCCTCGCTCACCCCGGGCTATCGGTTCGACAGCCGCAACGATCCGTTCGATCCGAACCGCGGCTACCGCCTTTACCTGACGACGCAGTTCGCCGGGAGCGTGCTCGGCGGCAACCAGGACTTCGTGAAGCCCCTCCTCGGCGGTTCGACGTACATCCCGATCCGGTTCCCGCGGCGGGCCTATCTCGGCGTGAACCTCGAGCTCGGATACGTCGCCCCGACTTCGGGCGGGGACATCCCGATCTTCGAGCGTTTCCAGATCGGCGGAGAGTCGAGCCTCCGGGGCTTCCGGACCGGCTCCGTCCTGCCGCTCCGGGAGAACGATCAGGTTTTCACGGACGAGACGGGCCGGATCCTCGGCGGCGACAAGTACTTCATCCTGAACGCGGAATACGTCTTCGCGACGATCGGCCCGGCGAAGATCCTCGTGTTCGGCGACGCCGGAAACGCGTACCACGAGGACCAGTCGATCGACTTCTCGAACATCCGGACCTCGGTCGGGGCGGAGCTTCGGATCTTCCTGCCGATCTTCCAGGCCCCGCTGCGCTTCATCTACTCGTTCAACCTCGATCCGAAGGAGCCCATCGACCAGTTCGGCTTCCCGATCTCGCGTCTGAAGGAGCGTCGGTCGGGGTTCGACTTCTCGATCGGAAGGACTTTCTGACCCCGAATCCCCGCGCGGACGAGCCCTGACCGACGCGGGAGAGGAATGCCCTCGTTCGACGGGCTGTTGTGTCTGCTCGGGATATTGCTAGTATTCCCCGCTACCCAGAACCAGAAGGAGTCTTCGAATGAAACGTCTAGTCCTCACCATCGTGGCGGTTTCGCTCGCCGCCGTCGCGAGCGCGCAGTCCGCTCCGACGGTTAAAGTCGCGGTCATCGACGTCGAGCGTCTCGTGCGGGATTCCGCCCTCGGGAAAGAAGCCTTCAACCGGGTCAAGAAGGTCAACGACGAAAAGAAAAACGAGGCCGACCGGCTCCAGAAGGAGCTGCGCGACCTGGAGCAGAAGCTCGCGAACCAGGGGCAGTCCCTGACCGACGACAAGCGCGACCAGCTCCAGAAGCAGTACCAGGAGAAGGCGATCGACTTCAAGACCTTCCAGGAAAAGGCGAGCCGCGAGCTCGACCAGGCTCAGAAGAAGGAGCTCGCCGACCTCGAGCGCCGCGTGTTCCCGATCATCAGCCAGCTCGGCAAGGAGCGCGGGTTCACGCTGATCTTCAACAAGTTCCAGTCCGGTCTCGTGTTCGCCGACGACGCCGCGGACATCACCGAGGACGTGCTGAAGCGCTTCAACACGCAGGTTGCGGTTCCGGCCGCGGCTGCCGCGAAGCCGCCGGCGCCGGCCGCGGGGGCACCGGCGCCCGCTCCGACGAAGAAGCCCTCGTAGAGGCCCGAAACGGAAGACGGAAACGAAAAAGAGCCCCCCAAATCCGGGGGGCTCTTCGCTTTAGTACTATCCGCTCCCGCGTGGCGTCCCGAACCAAGACAACCCGAAAGCCGTCGTCCCGGGCTCCGAAGGGGGGCCCGCGGACCTTCACGCTCGCGGAGGTCGCCGCTGCCGTCGGGGGGCGCGTCTCGGGCGATCCGAAGCTCCGCTTGACGGGCGTGAGCTCCCTCGAAGAGGCGGGTCCGAACGAGCTCTCGTGGGTCGCGAACGAGAGGCGGGCCGCGGGGGCGAGAACGAGCCGGGCCGGGGCCCTGCTCGCCCCGTCCGTGGAGGCGGCGGCCGGTAAGCCGGCGATCATCGTCGATTCTCCCGCGCTCTCGCTCGGTCGGTGGCTCGAGATTCGTTCTCCCGCCGCGCGCCCCCGGCCGGGGATCGCGGCGGGCGCCCGAGTCCACCGGACGGCCCGGATCGGAAAAGGTGCGTCGGTTGCGCCCGGGGCGACGGTGGCAGCCGGGGCCCGTGTGGGGCCGAGGACCCGCGTCTCGGAGGGCGCCTTCGTGGGCGAGGGAGCCGAGATCGGCGAGGACACCATCCTCCACGTCAACGTCGCCGTCCTCGAGCGGTGCGTCGTCGGCTCCCGGTGCATCCTCCACGCGGGCGTCGTCGTCGGGTCCGACGGGTTCGGCTACGTGTGGGACGGTACCGCGCACCGGAAAATCCCCCAGGTCGGGATCGTCCGGATCGGGGACGACGTCGAGGTCGGAGCGAACTCGGCGATCGACCGCGCGACGCTCGGGGAGACCCGGATCGGGCGCGGAACGAAGATCGACAACCTCGTGCAGATCGGGCACAACGTGGTCGTCGGCGAGGACGCGATTCTCTGCGGGCAGGTGGGCATCGCCGGCTCCGCCCGGCTGGAAGACCGGGTGACGCTCGCGGGCCAGGCCGGCGTCAACGATCACGTGACGATGGGCGCGGGCGCGATCGGCACCGGGAGGGCGGGTATCACCTCGTCCGTGCCGCCGGGCGCCGTGATGTCCGGCATGCCGGCCCGGCCGCACCGCGAGTACCTGAAGACGTCGGCGCTCGCGGCCCGCTTGCCGGAGCTCGCGCGGCGGCTCGAACGCCTCGAAAAGCGTCTCGCCGAGATCGAGAAAGGAGGCTCCTCCTGGAACTCGGAATCACCGAAATCCTGAAGATCCTCCCGCACCGGTACCCGTTCCTGCTCGTCGACCGGATTCTGGAGATCGAGCCGGGCAAGCGGATCGTGGGCATCAAGAACGTGACGTTCAACGAAGAGTTCTTCCAGGGTCACTTCCCGGGGAACCCGGTGATGCCCGGGGTCCTGGTCGTCGAAGCCATGGCGCAGGTCGGCGGGATCGGGCTCCTCGCGAGCCTTCCGGCGAGCGACCGGAGGCTGATCTATCTGACCGGGATCGACCGATGCAAGTTCCGCCGGCCGGTCGTGCCGGGTGACCAGCTCTTGATCGAAGTCGAGATGGTCGCGATCAAGAGCCGACTCTCGAAATGCCGCGCGACCGCCAAGGTCGGCGGAGCGCTCTGCGCCGAGGCGGAGCTGCTCTCGAGCCTGGCCGAACGCCCGTGACGGTCGACGTCCACGCGTCCGCGGTCGTCGCGCCGGGCGCGCGTCTCGGCCCGGGAGTCACCATCGGGCCCTACGCCGTCGTCGGCGAAGGGGTGGAGCTCGGCCGAGGCACCTCCGTCGGCCCCCACGCGCAGCTCGAGGGGCCCGCGGTCTTCGGCGAGGAGAACCGGGTGCTCGCGCATGCCGTTCTCGGGTTCGAGCCGCAGGACCTGAAGTACCACGGGGAGCCGACGAGGCTCGTCGTGGGAGCGCGCAACACGTTCCGCGAGTTCACGACCGTCCACCGGGGGACGCCCTCGGGGGCGGGGGAGACGGTCATCGGGGACGACAACTACTTCATGGCGTACTCCCACGTCGCCCACGACTGCCGGGTCGGATCCGCGACCGTGTTCGCGAACTGCGCGTCGCTCGCCGGGCACGCGGAGGTCGGAGATCACGCGGTGGTCTCCGCTTTTGCCGCCGTGCACCAGTTCGCCCGGATCGGCCGCAGCGCCTTCGTCGGGGGCTACACGCAGTGCCGCCAGGACGTGCTCCCGTTCTGCAAGACCGAAGGTACGGACGCGAAGACGTACGGGATCAACACCATTGGTCTCAAGCGTCAGGGGTTCTCGGACGGTGAGATCGAAGCGCTCCAGAAGGCGTATCGCTTGCTCGTCAAGTCGAGGCTGAACACGAGCCAGGCGATCGAGCGGATCGAGAGCGAGCTCGCCGGCAGTCCGGCGGTCGAAGAGCTCGTGAGCTTCATTCGCGCGAGCAAGCGCGGGTTTCATAAGTGACGACGCCGCGCACCGGCGTCGTCATCCTGAGCCACCCGCAGGGGGCGAAGGATCTTTCAGAGCCGAGCTCTCGCTCGCGGTCATCCCGAGCCGCCCGCCGGCGGCGAGGGATCTCACAAGCGCCGCGCACCGGCGTCGTCATCCCGAGCCGCCCGCCGGCGGCGAAGGATCCCGTGCGTTCAAGAACGCTCGGGTCCTTCGGTCCTCCGGATGACCGGCACGAGCCCCGGTATGACAGCGAAGCCTGAAACGCCGGAAGTCCGCCTCGCCGTCGTCGGCGTCGGACACCTCGGCCGGCACCATGCGCGGGTCGCCGCCGCGCTCGCGGGCATCCGTGTCGTCGGCGTCCACGACCACCACCCCGGCCGGGCGGAGGAGGTCTCGCGGGAATTCTCGCTTCCGGTGCTTCCCGACCTTGCCGCCGTCGCGGACGAGGCGGAAGCGGTGGTCGTCGCGACCCCGACCGCCAGCCACGCCGAAGTCGCGGGGTTCTTTCTCGACCGGGGGCTCCACGTTCTCGTGGAGAAGCCGATCGCATCCGATCTCGCCCAGGCGGACGACCTCGTGGCCCGCGCCCGCCGGGCCGATCGGGTCCTGCAGGTCGGCCACGTCGAGCGGTACAACCCCGCTGTCGCCGCGGCGCTCGAGCTCGTCCGGTCTCCCGGATTCATCGAGGTCCACCGGCTCGGAGTCTTCACGGCGCGCAGTCTCGACGTGGACGTCGTCCTCGACCTGATGATCCACGATCTACAGATCGTGGCGGCGCTCGTCGGACGGCCGCCCGTGGAGATCCGCGCGGCCGGCGTACCGGTCTTGACCGACAAGCTCGACATCGCGAACGCGCGGATCGCGTTCGAGGGCGGATGCGTCGCCAACCTGACGGCGTCCCGCGTCTCCGCGGAGAAGGTGCGGAAGCTCCGGGTGTTCGCGCCGTCGCTCTACGTGTCCGTCGACATGCAGGCTCAGAGCGTCTCGGCGGTGCGCCTCGCCCGCGAGGGCGGACGGGCCGCGCTCGCCCCCGTCGTCGTCCCCGTGTCCCGGGAGGAGCCGCTCTCTCGCGAGCTCGCGGACTTCCGCAAGGCCGTCGCGGAGGGGAGCCGTCCGCTCGTAACCGGGGAGGATGGCCGGGACGCGCTCGCGCTCGCCGAAGAAGTCGTGAAAGCGGTCGGCGATCATCGGCTGAGCCTCGAAGAGGCCCGGGTCTGACCGGGCGCGTCGGACTCGTCGGCGGAAGCGGCGTCTACGACCTCTCCGCGATCGACGGGATCTCGGAGGAATCCGTCGACACCCCGTTCGGCGCGCCGTCCGACGCCTTCTTCACGGGCACCCTGGCCGGGGTCCCCGTCGCCTTCCTCTCGAGGCACGGGCGCGGGCACCGGCTCGCCCCGAGCGAAATCAACTACCGGGCGAACGTCTGGGGGTTCAAGGCGCTCGGCTGCGACGCGATTCTTTCCGCCTCCGCGGTTGGCAGCCTCCGCGAGGAGCACGTTCCCGGGCACGCGCTCATCCCGGACCAGTTCATCGATCGGACCCGTCATCGGCCCGACACGTTCTTCGGGGACGGCCTCGTCGCGCACGTCTCCTTCGCCGACCCGGTCTGCCCCGCGCTCGCGGCCGTCCTCTCCGAAGCGGCGGGCGCCGCCGGCCTCCCGGCGACCCGGGGAGGAACGTACGTCTGCATGGAGGGGCCGCAGTTTTCGACCCGCGCGGAGTCGCGCCTGTATCGATCCTGGGGCGGCGACGTGATCGGGATGACGAACCTCACGGAGGCGAAGCTCGCGCGCGAGGCGGAGCTCTGCTACGCGACGCTGGCGCTCGTCACCGACTACGACGCGTGGCGCGAGTCGGAGGAGGCGGTCACCGTCGAAAGCGTCGTTGCAATTCTGGGCGAGAACGCCGCCGCCGCTCGCCGCACGATGCGGGAAGCGGTCGCCCGCATCCACCCGGATCGAACCTGCACCTGCCGCCGCGCTCTCGAATACGCGATCCTGACGGACCGATCGGCCGTCACCGAACAGGCGAAGACGCGGCTTGCGCCGATCGTCGGGAAGTACTTCGAGGCGTGAGGGGGCGGACGTGACGGGAGGTTCTTCGAGCCGACTCCACCTGCCCGAGTCCGGCACCATCGTGGTGACCGGGTCGGTCGCCTTCGACTACCTCATGCGGTTTCCCGGCCGGTTCGTCGAGCACTTGATCGCCGACCAGATGGAGCGGCTCTCGGTGTCGTTCCTCGTCGACGACATGCGCCGGGTTCCGGGAGGCTGCGGGCCGAACATCGCGTACGGGCTCGCGCTTCTCGGCGAGCGTCCGCTGCTCGTCGCGACGGCCGGCCGTGACGCGGCGGAGTACCGGGCCTGGCTCGCCGCGCAGGGCGTCGACGTTTCCGGGCTCGTCC